>NZ_VWWH01000041.1:0-59306 GCF_011753045.1 Burkholderia sp. Ap-955 | reverse complement strand
CCGCGCTCGCCCCCGCAGGCGGCTGCGCGGGTTGCGGCTGCGATGCGCCCGCCGACAGCGCGGCGGCCGACGCGGCCACTTCGGACGCCGGCACCCATTCCTCGACGATGCCCCCGGATGCCGCTTCGGGCGCCGAGGCAGCCGATGCGGCCGACGCCTCGCCGGTATCAGCCTCGGGCGCCTGCTCCACCCGCTGCGTCCTGACCGGTGCGGGCGCCTTCTTCGCCTCGGGCGGGAACCACGTATCGAACAGGTCCGTCGCGCGTTCGCGCAGCGACGCGAACCAGCCCGGCGACGGCTCGGTGTCGAATTTCGCCTTCGTATCGACGATCCGGGCGCGCTGCGCACGCTGGAAGAAATCGCCGACGATCGGCAGCGCACTGTGCGCGCCCTGCCCCCAGTAGTCGCTGCGCAGCGTCACGCGGCCGTCGTCGAAACCGACCCACGCACCGGCCACGAGGCCGGGCTGCATCAGGATGAACCAGCCGTCCGCGTTGTCCTGCGTCGTGCCCGTCTTGCCGGCCACGTCGCCGCGGATCCCGAAACGCGTGCGAATGCTGCCGCCCGTGCCGCGCGTCACGACGTCGCGCATCACGCTGAGCAGCGTCTTGTCGGTTTCGGCGTCGAGCGCGCGCTCGGGCGGCGCCGGCGCGTATTCGGCGAGCACGTCGCCTTGGCGGTTCTCGATGCGCGTCACCATCTGCGGCTCGACATACAGCCCGCCGTTCGCGATCGTCGCGTACGACGCAACCATCTCCTTCAGCGTGACCGGGCTCGTGCCGAGCGCCAGCGACGGCACGCGTTCGAGCGGGCTTTCGCGCACGCCCATGTCGCGTGCGAGCCTGGCCACGGCAGCCGGCCCGACCTTCACCATCACTTGCGCGGTGATCCGGTTGCGCGACAGCGCGACCGCGTCGCGCAGCGTCATCGGTTTGCCGGTCGGCGGCACGTCGTCGTTCGGCCGCCAGATCTCGCCGCCCTTCAACGGGATCTCGACCGGCTGGTCGATGAACGTGTCGTCCGGCTTCATCCCGTTCGCGAACGCGACGCCATAGACGAACGGCTTGAACGTCGAGCCCGGCTGGCGCCGCGCCTGCGCGACGTGGTCGAACGGCTCGTTGGTGAAGTCGCGGCTGCCGACCCACGCGCGGATCTGCCCGTCGCGCGGATCGATCGCGAGGAAGCCGGCCTGCACGTCGGTCTTCGTCTTGCACAGCGCGCGCAGGAAGCCGCGGTCGGCCGCGAGCAGCTTCATCGCGGCCGCGTCGTCCTTGCCGGCGTCCTGCGCGGCCTTGTACTCGGGCGACTCGCGCATGAAGGTGCGGAACACCTCGTTGTCGGTGCCGCAGCCGTCGCGGCCGCTCCACGCGTTGTTCGCGATGCCCTGCAGCTGATTGCCCTGCAGCGTGAGCGCCTGCGTCGCCATCTGCTGCAGCCGCGAGTCGATCGTCGTGCGCACGATCAGCCCGTCCGAGTAGATGTTGTAGTCGTTGCGGTCGGCCCACGCGATCAGCCATTTGCGCAGCTGCTGCGCGAAATGCGGCGCCGGCCCCGGCGGCTCCTTCTGGCGCTCGAAGTCGATCCGCAGCGGCCGGCGCTGCAACTGCGCGAACTGCGCGGGAGAAAGCTTGCCGTACTTCACCATCTGGCCGAGCACCGTGTTGCGCCGCTGCAGCGCGCGCTCCGGATTCAGCACCGGGTTGTAGTAACTGTTGCCCTTCAGCATCCCGACCAGCGTCGCGCTGTCGAGCACGTCGAGCTCGTCGGCCGACTTGTCGAAATAGGTCCGCGCGGCCATCTCGACGCCGTACGCGTTGTACAGGAACGGCACCGTGTTCAGGTAGGTTTCGAGGATCTGGTCCTTGCTGTAGACCGCCTCGATCTTCAGCGCGGTGATCGCCTCCTTCACCTTGCGCGTGAGCGTCGGCGCGCGGCCGATCTCGTCCGGATACAGGTTGCGCGCGAGCTGCTGCGTGATCGTCGAGCCGCCCTGGCGGCTGCCCGAGAACGTGTGGAGCGCGGCCGACGCCGTGCGCTTCCAGTCCAGGCCGTGATGCTCGTAGAAGCGGTGATCCTCGGTCGCGATCAGTGCGTCGACCATGTGCGGAGAGATCTGCTTGAGCGACACCCACTCGCGGTTCGACGGCTTGAATTCGGCCAGCAGCTTGCCGTCGGCGGACAGCACCTGCGCGGGCTGGTCGACGCGTGCCTTGCGGATGTCGCCGATGCCCGGCGTGAACGGGATGAGCACGACCACGTACACCACGAACAGCGCCGGCACGGCGGCGCCGGCGAGCAGTACGCCGCGGCGCGTCGGGTGGCGGACATGGTGCCACGCAGTGGCGGCGAGAGGCTTGACCCGCGCGACGGCGGCAGCCGCGACGGGTTGGGCGCGCGCGACCCATCTGGCACAGAAGGCACGCACTGACGACACGTTTCGGCGATTCACGCGGGTGGAGCTCGGCTGAAAAGGCTGCATCGTACCAAACTCGCGCGGGATGCCGGACTGCGATGGCGTGGCGGCGACACACCGGGGGCGGCTGTGCGGGCGGTCCACACGCAAAAAAGGCGCGTGCCCCGCAACGGGAACGACGCGCCAAACCTGGTACTACAACCCGGAAGCCGTGCGACGGTGGCTGATCGGCGCGGCCGCTCAGCGCACGAGAAAACCGTAGGTCAACGGATCGCGCTCGTCGACGATCCAGTTCGCGAACCCGCAGATATGGGCGCTGCCCTCCACTTCCGGAATCACCGCCGGGATGTCGCCGACCGTCGTTTCACGCAGCACGCGCCCCTTGAAGACCGTGCCGACGATCGATTCGTTGACGAGCGTATCGCCGGCCGCGAGCCGCCCGCGCTGGTAGAGCTGCGCAACCCGGCCGCCGGTGCCGGAGCCCGTCGGCGACCGGTCGACCTCACGATCCGCGAACACGCAGCAGTTCGCCTGCGTCGAGCCCGGGTGGCGCGGCGCATTCGCGATGATCGTGCCGTAGATGTGGTTGATTTCCGGGATCTCCGGATGCACGACCGGGTACTTCGCGTTCGCGGCGGCCTTCACTTCCGCGCCGAAGCGGATCAGTTTCTCCACCGCCGCTTCGCGCACCGGCAGGTCGAACGGCGCACCGTCGACGTAGAAATAGAACGCGCCGCCGTACGCGATATCGCCGGTCACGGTGCCGAACGACGGCGTCTCCACCGACACGTCGCGCTGCCAGATGAACGACGGCACGTTGACGAAGCGCACGGACCCCGCGTGCTCGCCGTCCCACTTGACGAACGCCTCGATGAAGCCGCACGGCGCGTCGATGCCGACCCGCGTTTCCGGCACTGTGCGCTGCACCCAGCCGAGCTCGACCGCCGCGGTCGACAGCGCGATCACGCCGTGCCCGCAATGATCGCTGTAGCCCTCGTTGTGCACGAAGATCACGCCGAAATCCGCGTTCGGCGACACGGGCTCGGTCAGGTAGCCGCCGTACATGTCGGCGTGGCCGCGCGGTTCGAACATCAGCGCGCGGCGGATCTCGTCGGCGTTTTCCTTGAGCCACGCGCGGCGCTGGACGATCGTGTCGCCGGGCGCGCGCGGCAGCCCGCTCGTGACGATGCGGAACGCTTCGCCGCCGGTATGGACTTCGACGGTGGAAAGGGATCGGGAAATTTTCATGGGGGAATCGAAAGCGTTGAAACGAAGAACGGCGGCCGCGCCGCCGTCCGATGGCAGGCTGGCCGTTACTTCGCGTACGGTTCCGGCAGGCCGTTGCGGATCACGTAGACGGTGGTCGGCGCGCCCTTCAGGTCGCCGTTCGCGTCGAACGAATAGGTGCCCGCGACGCCCGCGTAGTTCGACTTCGCGAGCTGCGCGATCAGCTTCGCCTTGTCGGTGGTCGTGCCGGCCTTGACCATCGCGTCGGCGAGCAGCTTCATCCCGTCGTAGTAGTTCACGCCATAGACCTGCGTATCGGTGTGATACGTGTCGTGGTACTTCTTCAGGAATTCGCGCCCGGCCGCCGTCTTCTCGAGCGCGACGCCGCCCTGCGCGCAGTAGACGATCGACGCCGCGTCGCCCGCGACCTTGCCCATGTCGGCCGAGCAGATGCCGTCGCCGCCGAGCAGTTTCGCGCGCACGCCGCGCTGCTTCATCTGCTTGGCCATCGGCGCGCCCTGTGCCGCATAGCCGCCGAAGAAGATCACGTCGGGGTTGCTGGCCTTGATCTTGGTGAGAATGCCGAGGAAATCGGTCGCCGAGGAACTCGTGAATTCCTGGTCGACGATCTTGATCCCGTTCGCCTTCGCGACGTTCATGAACTGCTCGGCCACGCCCTGCCCGTACGCGGTGCGATCGTCGATCACGGCGGCGGTCTTCGCGTTCAGCGTCTTCGCGGCGAAGGTGGCCATCGTGCCGCCGAGCTGTTCGTCGCTCGCGCCGATCCGGAAGATGTTCTTGAAGCCCTGCTTCGTCAGTGCCGGGTTCGACGCCACCGGCAGCATCGGCACGCCGGCAGTCGAGTACACGCGCGAGGCGGGAATGGCAACGCCCGAGTTGTACGGCCCGAGCACCGCGACCACGCCCTTGTCGACGAGGTTCTGGGCAACCTGCACGCCGGCCTTCGGGTCGGCCTGGTCGTCGTCGGAGACCAGTTTGAAGGTGACGGTCTTGCCGGCGACCTTGACGCCAGCCTTGTTGAGTTCGTCGACGGCCAGGCGCGCGCCGTTTTCATTGTCCTTGCCGTTCGCGGCCTGCGGGCCGGTCAGCGGTGCCGAATGGCCGATCATAACGACTTCCTGCGCATGCGCGGAAGTCAGCGCGCCGGCGGCGATGGCCACCGAGAGCGCGGTAACGAGGTGTCGCATGATGTCTCCTGATTGGTTTTGTGTGAAACCAATGTAGGATACGCGTGGTCACCATGCAAGCAATTTAAAAATAAAAATGTCGATTCTGGTCATTTTTCAGACCAGAACGAACCCAATGCGGTCACTTCGGTGCGATGTCGCGCCGCACGCGGAGGATGTGCTGCTCCACATAGAACGCCGCCGCATCGGCGTCGCCGGACACGATCGCCTCGTAGATCAGCCGGTGTTCGGACACGTAGAGCCGGATCCGGCCCGCATCGTAGATGCCGTCGTCCTTCAGCCGCTTCCACAGCGGCTGGTCCATCGTCTTCGCGACTTCGTCCGCGATCTTCACGATCAGCGCGTCGCCGGTCATCAACGCGAGTTGCCGGTGGAACAGCCGGTCGCTCTCGTTCCACAGCGCGCGCTGGTGCGGATCGTCGACGTCGGTAATGGTTTCCATCTGGGCCAGATAGCGTTCGGCGCCCGGGTCGGCGCGGCCGTGCGCGGCTGCGAGGCGCGCGATCGCGGGCTCCAGGATCAGCCGCACGTCGAGCGTCGACGTCGGGCTGAAATCGGGTTCGGACGCCCGGTGCATGTCACCGCGCTGCGCGAGCACGTCGAGCGGCGACGCGACGACGTAGGTGCCCGAATTGCGCTTCGTGAACACGAGCCCTTCGTTCTGCAGTGCGCCGAGCGCCTCGCGCACGGCCGGCCGGCCGACCTGGAACAGCCCCGCGAGCTCGCGCTCGGACGGCAGCCGAGACTCGGCGGCATAGCGCCCCGCGCGAATTTCGTCGCGGATCTTCTCGGCCACCTGCTCGTAGATCTGCAGCGGCCTGAAACCGCCTTCGAGTGTGTCGGGACGCGCGGACATCATCGTATGGCTCCTGCCCGGTCGCGGGCGTGAATCTGGAATGGGTTCGCACTATACCGGAGCGCGCCGGCATCGAGGCCATGGCGCCCCTTCTGGACAGATATTAGAACCAAAATCGGCGAGGCGCTTTATTTTCTGGGTTGCGGGTGGGCCAGCAAGTGGTATAGATTCGATCCACACTGCCCTGTGTCACGGTATCCGGCAGCCCTGTGGCGGGCGCGGCATGCGCCCGTCGTCCACGCTCACCGACGCATACGACGTACACGATGACCGCTCTTTCCCCGATTCCCGTTTTCGATGCGGCCGACACGGCCGCGCTGCTCGACTACCCGGCGCTGCTCGCCACGCTCAGGGAGGCCGTCGCCGACTATGCGGCAGGCGAGATCGTCAGCCCCGAACGCCTGGTCGTGCCGCTGCAGGCGGGCGGCGTGATGCTGTCGATGCCGTCGAGCGCGCGCGACCTCGCGACCCACAAGCTCGTGAACGTGTGCCCGGGCAACGGCGCGCGCGGGCTCCCGACGATCCTCGGCCAGGTCACCGCCTACGACGCGACCACCGGCGAGATGCGCTTCGCGCTCGACGGCCCGACGGTCACCGGGCGTCGCACGGCGGCCATCACCGCGCTCGGCATCCAGGCGCTGCATGACGCCGCGCCGCGCGACATCCTGCTGATCGGCACCGGGAAACAGGCGGCCAATCACGCGGAAGCGCTCGCCGCGATCTTTCCCGAAGCGCGCCTCCACGTGCGCGGCACGCGCGCCGACAGCGCAGCGGCATTCTGTGCCGCGCACCGCGCGCAGGCGCCGCGCCTCGTGCCGCTCGACGGCGACGCGATTCCCGATGCGATCGACGTGGTCGTCACGCTGACGACGAGCCGCACGCCCGTCTATCGCGAAGCCGCGCGCGAAGGCCGGCTCGTGGTCGGCGTCGGCGCGTTCACCGCGGACGCGGCCGAGATCGACGCGAACACGGTGCGCGCCAGCCGGCTGGTCGTCGACGATCCGGCCGGCGCGCGCCACGAAGCCGGCGACCTGATCGTCGCGCAGGTCGACTGGCAGCACGTCGCGTCGCTCGCCGACGTGCTCGGCGGCGCATTCGACCGCAACGGGCCGCTGCTGTTCAAGAGCGTCGGCTGTGCGGCGTGGGATCTCGCCGCGTGCCGCACGGCGCGCGATGCGCTGGCGGCGCGCCAGGCCGGCTGACCCGGCAACGTCCTCCTTCAGCCGCGCTCGCGGCACCGCCACCCCGGGGCCCCTCCGGCGATTTCCCGTACGCGTTGTAGGAATCGCCCTACAACGCGTCGCAGCGGCCTACATCAACTTCCAATTCGGCCGATTTCATTTTCGGCGGCGCAACACGATACTGCCGGCATGAATGCCAGCCCGTTACCCGCCGCGCTCCGGGTGTTTCTCGTCGATCACGCCGTCGCCGTCCGGCAGCGGATCGCGCTGCTCGTCGGCGCGATCCGAGGTGTCGCCGTCGTCGGCGAAGCGGAAGACGGCCAGGATGCGTGGACGCAGATCCGCAGCAGCCAGGCGGACGTGGTGATCGTCGACCTGCGGCTGGCGGACGGCAGTGGCCTCGACCTGATCGGGACGCTGTCGAAGGCCGCGCCGCGCATCGTCACGATCGTGCTGACGAATCACTCGGCGCCGGCATTCAGAGAGGCATGCGCGTTGGCCGGAGCCGACTACTTCTTCGACAAGACCGTCGAATTCGACGCCGCATGCCAAGTCATCGAATCCCTGGTGCACGCTCGCGTGCACCGCCCCTGACGAGCCGGAGTGACTCATGTCCACAGCCACCCCCTGCGCCGCCGACGTATCCATCGCGCCTCGGCCGACGATTCCGCTTCGCGCGGTCACGCGCGCCGACGCCGCCAAACATCCCGCCGCGCGCTGCTCGGTGTGCGCGATGCGCACGATGTGCCTGCCGCCGCACCTGACCGCGGCCGAATACGGCCGCCTCGACTCGATCATCTGCACGACCCGGCAGGTGCGCCAGGGCGACGCGCTGTTCCGTATCGACGATCCATTCCAGAGCATCTATGCGGTGCGCGCGGGGTCGTTCAAGACGGTGATGATGCATCGCGACGGCCGCGAGCACGTGACGGGCTTCCAGATTGCCGGTGAAACGCTCGGGATGGACGGCATCGGCTGCGGCCGGCATTGCTGCGACGCGATCGCGCTCGAGGACAGCGTCGTGTGCATCATCCCGTTCGGTGCGCTCGAAGCGGCGTGCCGTGAGATCAAGCCGATGCAGCACTTCCTCTACCAGATGCTGAGCAGCGAGATCGTCCGCGAATCGAGCCAGATGCTGCTGCTCGGCACGATGTCGGCCGAGCAACGCGTCGCGCATTTCCTGCTGAACCTGTCGTCGCGCTTCGAGGCGCGCGGCTATTCGGCGACGGAATTCAACCTGCGGATGACGCGCGAGGAAATCGGCTGCTATCTCGGGATGAAGCTCGAAACCGTGAGCCGGATGTTCTCGCGGTTCCATCGCGAAGCGCTGGTCGAAACGCGCGGCAAGCGCGTGCGCATCATCGACTCGCAAGCGCTCGCACGGGTCTGACGGGCCAAGGCTACGCCTGGCTGGCCGCCCGCGCGACGCCGCGCGGCGATGCATCAGTGCACCGCACCGCCGGCCACCGCGTCGCGCAGCCCCACCCTTGCACCGCCCGCCTGGCACGCGATCAGCGCCTGTTCGGCCTGCGCGAACGCGCGGCGCAGCGCGTCGTTCAGGTCGTCGCCGACGCACGGCGGCAGCGGAATCAGCGCCGCGTCGTGCGTCACGAGGTCGAGCCGCACGTCGTACCGGCGCGCGCCACCGGCGGCGGCACGCGATTCGATCGCGAGGTGGCAACCGCGGATCAGCGCGCGGAACCGATCAAGCTGCACCAGTTGCACGCCGGCTTCGGCTTCGACCGCGGCGGAACCCGCGAATCCAAGGTAGACGATCTGCATGCCCACGCCCATGTCGTGTCTCCTGACGGGGCCGCCCGCTCGTCGACCGCCTTGCATGTGCCGCCCGCACCGAAAGGCGGCGGCACGTGTTGCCCGTGGCCCGGCGCGATTTCTGCGATCGCTGCCCGGCCGATAGTCTGCCCGCGCCGTCGCCGGCGCGGGTCCGTTCATACGTTGAAGGTCTGCGACGTCTTCATCTCGATCCAGGTCATGCCGGCCCGCAACCCTTCGATCATCGCCTCGCGCTCGGTCGGATACGCATGGCTGTGCTCGAACGTATGATGAAAACGTGCGGCGCCGGTGCCGTGCTCGACCGACACGCGGCAGCGGAATTCGCCCGATTCGCACGGGCGCGTCTCGACTTCGACGGACCAGTCGCGTTCGTGAATGTTGCCTTGCAGTGACATGCGCCCTCCTGCGGTATCAGTCTTCGAGCCGGAAGTGGCCGCTGTGCAGCAGCACCGGCCGGCCGCCGATTTCCTCGAGCATGCGGCGTGCCATCGCCTCGATCGCCGGCCGGTGCGCGTCGAATGCGGCCAGCAGGTCCCGTTCGAGCAGCGACGGCGCGCCGAAATGATCTTCCAGCGCCTCGGCCGTGACCGCGCACTGTACGCAACGTCCGTCGACCAGTGCCGAAAACGCCACGACCAGGTCGCGTGCGCAATATTCGGGTGGTTCCGGCGGGAAGGTAATCTGCATCTGTCCGCCTGTCATCGTCGTGATGGCTCCATGACAAGAGCATAGTGGCGCACGCGCCCGCACGCTTGACCCACGTCAACCGGTTCGCTGCGCCGCACGATCACGGCGCGGCTGCGTGCCGGCGCGGTTGCACGATGCCGCTACAACCGGCTTTCAGCCCGCGTCGGGCTCGATCGCCGCGCCGCGCTCCGCGAGCAGCTCGCGCAGCACGCTGCGGTGGCAATGGCGCTCGTCGTCGCAATAACAGCCGATCGAAAACGCGGTGGTCGCCGACAGCGCCGCCAGCAGGTCGAGCACCTTCGGCGCATCGCCATGCGCCATCTCCGCACGGAAGTGACGCCGGAACGCGTTCCATTCGGCATCGGTTTCAGCCGCCTGCGCCTGTGCGACGAGTTCCGGGCTCGGCGACAGCGTCGGCAACCATACATCATAGTAGTTGCGCGACGCGAATTCCGCCTTCGGCACGCCGCGCGGCGGCCGCCGCACCGTTCCGATCCGCAGGCCCTCGCCGGCCGCGCGCGGCGTGCCGAGCTGGATGATCCGGATGCCCATGTCGCTCCTTCCGAATGGCGTTGGATGCCGTGATCGTACCGCCGCGCCTGCCCCGCGTCAGCCGGTGGCGCACATTGCGGCCGCACAACAAAAAACCGGCTGCCCCCTTGCGGAGACAGCCGGTTCGGCCAGCCGCGTTGCGCGCCGGGGCGCGCCGCGCTCAGACGCCGCTCTTCAGCACCTTGCCGATGGCATCCGCGACGATGGCGACGTTCGAGTCGTTCAGGCCCGCGACGCACATCCGGCCCGAACGCAGCACGTACACGCCGTGCACTTCGCGCAGCGCGTCGACCTGCGATTCGGTCAGGCCCGTGTACGTGAACATCCCGCGCTGCTTCACGTAGCGCGTCAGTGCTTCGCCGCTGACGTGGTCGCGCAGGCCGTCATGGATCGACTGACGCATCCGCGCGATGCGGCGGCACATCGCCGCCAGTTCCTCTTCCCACTGCTTGCGCAGCGCAGGCGTGCCGAGCACGGTTGCCACGACCTTCGCGCCGTAGGTCTGCGGGTTGCTGTAGTTCGAGCGCACCGCGCCGGCCAGCTGGCCGAGCACGCGGTCGGCCGCGGCGGCATCCTCGCAGACGACGCTCAGGCCGCCCACGCGCTCGCCATACAGCGAGAAGTTCTTCGAGAACGAGTTCGCGACCAGCGCCGGCACGCCACGGCGGGCCAGCTCGCGCACCGCGAACGCGTCCGCGTCGAGGCCCGCGCCGAAGCCCTGGTACGCCATGTCGACGAACGGCAGCAGCCCGCGCGCCTCGATCACGTCGATCAGCTTCTCCCATTGCCCTTCGTCGAGATCGACACCGGTCGGGTTATGGCAGCACGCGTGCAGCAGCACGATGCTGCGCGCCGGCAGCGCGTCGATCGCCGCGAGCATCGCGTCGAACTTCAGGCCGCCCGTCGCTTCGTCGTAGTACGGGTATGAGTTCACCGTGAAGCCGGCGCGCTCGAAGATGAAGCGATGGTTTTCCCAGCTCGGATCGCTGAGCCACACCTGCGAATCCGGAAAGTAGCGCTTCAGGAAATCGGCGCCCACCTTCAGTGCGCCGGAGCCGCCGAGCGTCTGCAGCGTCGCGATGCGACCGGCCGCGCGGGCCGGGTGATCGGCGCCGAACACGAGCGCCTGTACTGCATCGCGATACGCGGCCAGGCCGACCATCGGCAGGTACGGCTTCGCGCCGCTGTCGCGCTGCAGCGCGGTTTCGGCTTCGCGTACGGCGCCCATCACCGGAATCCGGCCTTCGGCATCGAAGTAGATGCCGATGCTCAGGTTGACCTTCTGGTCGCGCGGATCTTTCTGGAAGTTCTCGTTGAGCGTCAGGATCGGGTCGCCCGGGTACGCGTCGATGTGTTCGAACATGGCTTGAGTCGGTCTCGTTTGGAAGAATGATGGTGGTGGCCTGCGTCAGCGTGCGGATGCGCCGTCGTGCACCGCATAGCCAGCATTCTTCTGACGGAAGCGATACCCGACCGCGAGCACCGCGAGCCATACCGGGATCAGGTACACCGACAGGCGGAGATCCGGCGTCAGGTACATCACGACGAGAATGCCGGCCATGAAAGCCAGGCACAGGTAATTCGTGAAAGGATAGCCCAGACTGCGGAAGGAAGTCTCCTCCCCGGCTGCACGCTTGGCCTGGCGGAACTTCAGGTGGATCAGCGTGATCATCGCCCAGTTGATGATCAGCGCCGACACGACGAGGCCCATCAGCACCTCGAACGCCTTGCCCGGCATGAAGTAGTTGACCAGCACGCACACGCCGGTCGCGAGCGCCGACGCGCCGAGCGCGGCGAGCGGAATGCCGCGCTTGTTCACCGAGCACAGCACCTTCGGCGCGTTGCCCTGCTTCGCGAGGCCGAACAGCATCCGGCTGTTGCTGTACACGCCGCTGTTGTAGACCGACAGCGCCGCCGTCAGCACGACCACGTTCAGCACGTTGGCCACCAGGTTGCTGCTCAGCGCGTGGAAGATCAGCACGAACGGGCTGCCGCCGGTGACGACCTTTTCCCACGGATACAGCGACAGCAGCACGGCGAGCGCGCCGATGTAGAAAATCAGGATGCGGTAGATCACCTGGTTGGTCGCGCGCGGAATGCTGCGCTTCGGATCGTCGGCCTCGGCCGCGGTGATGCCGATCAGCTCCAGCCCGCCGAACGAGAACATGATCGCGGCCATCGACATCACGAGCCCCGACACGCCGTTCGGGAAGAAGCCGCCGTGCTGCCACAGGTTCCGGACACTCGCCTCCGGCCCCGCATGGCCGCTCGCGAGCAGCCAGCCGCCGAAGCCGATCATCCCGACGATCGCGGCGACCTTGATGATCGAGAACCAGAATTCCGTCTCGCCGTACGACTTCACGCTGGCCAGGTTGAGCAGGTTGATCGCGACGAAGAAGACCAGCGCCGACACCCAGGTCGGCACGCCCGGCCACCAGTACTGCACGTAGATCCCGACGGCCGACAGCTCGGCCATGCTGACGAGGATGTACAGCACCCAGTAGTTCCAGCCCGACAGGAAGCCGGTGAAGTGGCCGACGTACTTGTTGGCGAAGTAGCTGAACGAGCCGGCGACGGGCTCGTCGACGACCATCTCGCCGAGCTGGCGCATGATGAAGAACGCGACGATGCCGGCCACCGCGTAGCCGAGCAGCACGGACGGGCCTGCCATCTTGATCGTCTGCGCGATGCCGAGGAACAGCCCCGTGCCGAGCGCGCCGCCGAGCGCAATCAGCTGGATGTGCCGGTTCTTCAGCCCGCGCTTCAGGCCGTCGCTCTCGTTTCCAGAAACCATGTCTTCTCCACTTTGTCCGCCCCCGCCTGCAGCGGGGTGCGGCGCGCCTCGGTGTGCCGGGCGCTGTTTTACTGTGCCGGGGCCGTTCGTGGAGCCGCCGGGTTGGGGACTGCAATCTTCGCGTGGCGGCGCCCGATTCGCGTCGGCGTGCCCGCCAGACCGGCCGCCGACCGTCGCCGCGCCCGCAGTGCTGCGTTCGCACACGAAAATCCGGCGTCAGTTTAGCGTCGCGACGGCGAAATCGGGTTTCGTAACCCGTTCATGCAAACCCTACATTATGAGATAAGATTGCATCCAGGAGACGGATGAGGAAACAAAAATGCATGAACCGGTTCTGGATCGCCTCGATCGCCACTTGCTCGCGATTCTGCAGGAGAACGGCCGCGCGTCGAACCTCGATCTGGCGAAGGCCGTCGGCCTGTCGCCTGCGCAGACGCTGCGCCGCCATCGGCGGCTGGAGGAGATCGGCGCGATCCGCCGCTACGAAACCCGGCTGTGCCCCGACACGCTCGGTTTCGGCGTGACCGCTTTCGTGCATGTGACGATGGAGCGCGGGCATATCCGCGACCTGTCGAAGTTCCAGAAGCTCGTGTCGGATCTTGCGCAGATCCAGGAATGCTTCTCGGTGACGGGCGACATCGACTACGTGTTGAAGGTCGTCGCGCACGATCTGAAAGGCTTGTCGCGGTTCCTGCTCGAGACGCTGATGCGCATTCCCGGCGTGAGCGGCGTGCATTCGAGCGTGTGCCTCGACGAGATCAAGTGCACGAGTGCGATGCCGGTCGAGGCGTAACGCCAGCGCCCGGTTGCGATCAGCAATTGCGTGGAACAACGCGGTCGCTCCGTCCTTGCCCGATATCACGGATTAACAAGACACTCATAGTCGGCAAATTTCGCGAAAAATCGTACAAGTCCAATAGGCGACTTGTTTCCTATCAGCGATCGTCTTCGACTCCTTAATGCACCGAGGATCGACGATGCAAAAAAACAGTAGCAGCGACAAGAGGCAGCGGTCCGGCCACCATCACGAACGGGGCGTAACCGATGCCGAATCCGCCCACGAAAGTCCGCACCAACAGCACGCCGCTCTCTGAAAAAACAGTACAGCTCAAAGCGCTGACGTTTCAACAGCTTTGGAACGCATACCCAAAGGAAGACCCATACGACGACCCGACTGGCGAATATCAAAATCAATGTGCGATCAGGATGAGCGTAACTTTCCACGCAATCGGCAGCAGCATGAAGTCGTTTTCTCAGAAGGTATTGAAACCTATGCCTGGAAAACAGACGCTCGGACGCCTGGTCCTTAATGGCAAGGCAACTGCGACGCGCGCCTATGAGCTGGCTGAATGGTTAAAGCTTCGCCCATTCCTAGGCGTGGGAAAGCCGGAAAATATCACCGGCCCGGATTGGCAGAACAAGATAAAGGGCCGCACCGGCATCATTTACTTCTTCGGCTACTGGCGACAGGAAGGAGATTCTGCTGGAGCGTTGAGCGGCGGACATATCGACCTCTGGAACAACGACACCCTGACTCCCTCTGCCGTGTCGTTCTGGCGGTTTCGCATAGGCGTACCGAGCATGATCAACCCGCTCGATTATCTTCGGGGGCGACGAGGGAATTGGTATTCAGACCTGGCAGATTCGAAAGAAATTCTTTTCTGGGAAGTTGAATGAAACGACTGGCGGTCGCCATTCTGGGACTCACATGGGGCTTGCTCGTCACCTGGGCATCCCTTTATACGTTCAGCCATATTCATTGGCCCGCTACACCGTCACATTCGACTGGCTGTAACGACATGGAACACTGCGCATCTCATACAGTGTTCATCGTGGGTCTGCTTGCCCTGACCCTGTGGCCTTCGTTCGTGTTTGCCACGCTCAACGCCTTTGCTTACCGGCGCTGGTCGTCCCGCACCTGGGTGGTCGCGTTCCTTGCCGCTACGTTATTGGTCGTCCTTTTTCATCTTGCAAGCTACGCGGCACCGGCGCTAGGTTTCTTGCGTTAGGCCGGACTACCGAGGCGGCTTCGGCACCTTATGCCCCGCCTCGATCTCCGTCAACGATCTTCACCGGCGATAGTTCGCTTTGCTACGCCTGGCGCCGCTCACCTCACCGCTTCGAACGCACTGATCAGCAACGCCCCCGCCGCGATCACCACGCAACCGGCCGCCCGGCGCGGCGTCAGCCGCTCGCCGAGATACACGCGCGCGATCAGCGCCGCGAACACCACGCTCGTTTCGCGCAGCGCCGAGACCGGCCCCATCGGCGCGCGATCCATCGCCCAGATCACGATGCCGTACGCGAGCGCCGCGAACACGCCGCCGCACGCGGCCTTCGCCGTTTCGCCGACCTCCTGCGTCAGCCGCAGCGGCCCCGCCCGCAGCCGGTAGTACGCGGCCATCATCGCGCCCGTCAGCACGAACATCCACGCGGTGTAGCCGACCGTGTTGCCGCTTTCCCGCACGCCGATCCCGTCGACCACGCTGTAGGCCGCGATCGACACGCCGGTCGCGAACGCGGTCGGCAGCACCTGCATCATCCGGTGCTTCGCGCCGCGCCCGCGCTCCAGGCCGATCGCCAGGATGCCCGCGCAGATCAGCACGAGCCCGCATTGCGCGCCGGCATTCAGGTGCTCGCCCGCGAACGCCGCCGCG
The DNA here is from genome assembly GCF_011753045.1 of Burkholderia sp. Ap-955. Classification (NCBI taxonomy): domain Bacteria; kingdom Pseudomonadati; phylum Pseudomonadota; class Betaproteobacteria; order Burkholderiales; family Burkholderiaceae; genus Burkholderia; species Burkholderia sp. Ap-955. The sequence goes on along the minus strand of NZ_VWWH01000041.1, from coordinate 43,937 downwards.
CCGAGCGTGACGAGCAGCGGCGCGGTGCCGCGCGCGACCGGATACGCGACGGTCAGGTCGCCGTGCTCGTACGCGCGCACCAGCAGCAGCGTATAGACGACGTGCAGCACGGCCGACGCGACGACGCACGCCCAGCTCGCCGCCGAGATCGGCGCCGCGGCCGGCAGGAACGACAGCGCGAACAGCCCGATCGCGATCTGCAGCACCGTGGCCGACCGGAGCCGGTCGCCGCTGCTGCGGACGAGCGCATTCCATGACGCGTGCAGGAACGCCGCACACAGAACGGCAAACAGAACGGGGATCGGCACGATGAATACTCGCTGACGGTCGGCCACGCGAAATCGTCGCCGCAGGGCGTTCATCGTAGGAATATGTCATCCGATTGTCAAAAACGGGCGCCGCACCGCACCGTGCGCCCATCGGTCGATGACGTCCTTTCGCCCGCCCCGCGCGGCATCCGCGGCAACCGGCCCGCGCGCCGCGGTATGTGACGCGAAGGGGGCATGCGGTCTACCCCTTTCCGTTCACTTTCGCATCGCATTCCGCCGTAATGAAATCGATACCGCAGCGCAACCGCGACGAAACCACTCCGTCCCCATATCTTCATACGCGGCTGTTCCAATGCGCGTGCTCGCTCAAGAGCTCTGCGCCGAACCGACACGGCGACGGGGCCGCTCTCCACCATCGAAGACCTTACCTGGAGTTTCCCGATGTTCCGTCAAGCCTTGCTCGTCACCGCCTGCGCAGCCGCGGCGCTGGCGCTGTTCGCCTGCGGCGGCAGCGACGATTCCACGCCGACGCCCGCCGTGTCGTCGCAGGATGCGCTGCAGACCGCCACGCCGATCAAGCACGTCGTCGTGATCTACGGCGAAAACATCTCGTTCGACCACTACTTCGGCACCTACCCGAACGCGACGAACCCGTCGGGCGAACCGGCGTTCACCGCCCAGTCCGGCACGCCGACGCCCAACGGCCTGACGGGCACGCTGCTCACCGCGAACCCGAACTTCACGAACACGGCCAACGGCACCGACGCGGCGAACCCGTTCCGCCTCGACCGCACGCAGGCCGCGACCGCCGACCAGAACCACGCGTACACGGCCGAGCAGCAGGCCGAGGACAACGGCCTCGCCGACCTGTTCCCGAAATACACCGGCAAGGGCTCGTCCGGCGGCGCCGGCGCGTTCGGCACGAAGGGCCAGGTGATGGGCTACTTCGACGGCAACACCGTGACCGCCCTGTGGAACTACGCTCAGCGCTTCGCGATGAGCGACAACACGTTCACGACGTCGTACGGCCCGTCGACGCCGGGCGCGCTGAACGTCGTGTCGGGCCAGACCAACGGGATGCAGATCGTCAAGACGTCGAAGCAGCCGTCGACGCTCGCCGCCAGCTCGTACTACATCAACGACGGCCAAGGCGGCTTCACGATGATCAACGACGTCGACCCGGGCTTCGACGTGTGCTCGAGCACGACCGACCAGGCGATGATGGCGGGCAAGAACATCGGCGACCTGCTGAACGCCGCGAAGATCACGTGGGGCGGCTTCATGGGCGGCTTCAACCTGTCGACGACGAATGGCAACGGCACGACGGGCTGCGCGCGCAGCACGGTCGCCACCGCCGTGAACGCCGCGACGGCCGACTACATCCCGCACCACAACTGGTTCCAGTACTACGCGTCGACCGCGAACCCGCAGCACACGCGCCCGAGCTCGGTCGCGGCGATCGGCTCGAGCCTCCAGACGGACGGCAAGACCGCCGAACCCGCGAACCACCAGTACGACACGGACGACTTCTTCGCCGCCGTGAAGGCCGGCAACTTCCCGTCGGTCAGCTACCTGAAGGCCCCGGCCGCGCAGGACGGGCACGCCGGCTATTCGGATCCGCTCGACGAGCAGGCGTTCGTGACGAAGGTCGTCAACTTCCTGCAGCAGCAGCCGGACTGGCAGAACACGGCCGTGATCGTCACCTATGACGACTCGGACGGCTGGTACGACCACGTGTACACCGCGCCGACGCGCGCGTCGTCGGACCCGGTCGACCAGGTCAACGGCAACGGCAAGTGCGGCACGGGCGGCACCACCGGCGTGAACGGCGCGACCGTGAACGGCCGCTGCGGCCCGGGCGTGCGCATCCCACTGATCGTGATCTCGCCGTACGCGAAGCAGAACTACGTCGATCACACGATGCTCGACCAGGCGTCCGTCGTGCGCTTCATCGAGGACAACTGGCTCGGCGGCCAGCGCATCGGCGGCGGTTCGTTCGATGCGACGGCGGGCGACCTGCGCGCGTTGTTCGACTTCACGTCGAAGCCGAACACGACGCCGCTGTACCTCGACCCGACGCTCGGCACCGCATTGAGCGCGGCCCCGGCGATCTGACCGGTACGTCGTGACCGCATGGCCGGCGCATCATGCGCCGGCCGTTTCCGTTTAACGCGCCGCTTCGTGCGGCGCCCGATTTCCGACCGACAGCATGACAGCTCGCCCCGCGTTCCCGTCCCCCGACACGACCGGCACGCCCGCGCCGCGCTCGCCTTCCCGCCTGCTGCGCCGCGCGGCGTTCGTGATCGGCGCCGCCGTGCTCGGCTATGGCGCGTTCGCGATCGCGTTCCCCGCGCAGGTGCCCGCGGCGATCGGTACCGTCGTCGCCGACTGGACGGGCGCGAACCCGCATCCGGTCGTGCTGCAGCGGCCCGCCGCGCAGCCGCTGTCGGCGGTCGCGCAGCTCGGCCGTGCGCTGTTCGCCGATCCGTCGCTGTCCGCGTCGGGCAAGCAGTCGTGCGCGTCGTGCCACAGCCCAGATCATGCGTACGGCCCGCCGAACGCGCTCGACGTGCAGCCGGGCGGCCTCGCGATGACGCAGCAGGGCTATCGCCCGCCGCCGTCGCTGATGTACCTGTATCGCCAGCCGAACTTCAGCATCGGCCCCGATGCCGGTGAAAACGACGCCGCGCCGACCGTCGCGCAGCAGGCCGCGTCGGCGGCCGGCGTCGTCAAGGCGCAGAAGGTGGCCGGCACGTCGGCCGCGCCGCAGCTCGTGCCGCAGGGCGGGATGTTCTGGGACGGCCGCGCCGATACGCTGCAGCAGCAGGCGTTCGGCCCGCTGCTGAATCCGGTCGAGATGGCGAACGCGAGCGTCGACGACGTCGCGCGCAAGCTCAAGCAGTCGTCGCACCGCGCGCAGCTCGAGCAACTGTTCGGCGCGCGCGTGTTCGATAGCCCGCAGCTCGCGGTGTCGGAGGCGATGTTCGCGATCGCGCGCTACCAGGTGGAAGATCCGTCGTTCCATCCGTACAACAGCAAGTACGACCGCTGGCTCGAAGGCCGTGCGCGGCTCACGCAGGCCGAACTGCGCGGACTACGCCTGTTCAACGATCCGGACAAGGCGAATTGCGCGGGCTGCCATCTGTCGAAACCCGGCAAGGACGGGCTGCCGCCGATGTTTACCGATTACCAGTACGAGGCGCTCGGCGCGCCGCGCAACAAGGAGCTGGCGCAGAACCGCAACCCGGCGTTCTACGATCTCGGCGTGTGCGGGCCGTTCCGCGACGACCTGAAGGACCAGACGCAGTATTGCGCGATGTTCCTGACGCCGACGCTGCGCAACGCGGCGACGCGCCACGTGTTCTTCCACAACGGCGTGTTCCACACGCTCGACCAGGTGATGGCGTTCTACAACGAGCGCAGCATCTCTCCGCAGAAGTTCTATTCGCGCGGCGCGGACGGCAAGGTCGACGAGTACGACGACATTCCGCCGAAATATCGCGCGAACGTCGACGTGACCGATGCGCCGTTCGATCGCAAGCCGGGCGACAAGCCCGCGATGACGGCGCAGGACATCAAGGATATCGAAGCGTTCCTGGGCACGCTGAACGACGAGCCGGTGCGGCACTGAGCGCAGGATGACCGCCGCGCCGCGTCGTGTCAGCGGCGCGCGCGGATGCAGAGGAAGGCCGGGGCCAGCGACAGCTCCGCATGAAGCCGCTCCGACGCGGCCTTCATCTCGGGCAGCGGCTTCGGCTCGACGAACCGGTCGAGCCGCCAGCCGCTGTCGGCCACGGCGTTCAGGATATCGGCGAGCGGCCGCCGCCACGCTTCGACATAGGGTTTCGGTTCACCGAAACCCGACCAGTGAACGCCGAAGCGGGACGTATCGAAATAGGTGCCCTCGCCGCGCGTGCGTTCGTCCATCCAGTCACGCATCGGATGCGCCATCGAAAACACGAGCGTGGCGCCCGGCCGCGCGACGCGCCGGAATTCGCGCAGCGTCGGCGCAAGATCGCGCACGTAGTCGAACGCGAGCGAACAGACGACCTTGTCGAACGCTTCGTCGGGCAACCAGGCGAGCGGCCCCTCCAGATCGCCCTCCACGATGTCGACCGGGAGGCCCGCGCAGCGCGTTCTCGCCAGCGCGACCATCTCCGGCGTGACGTCGAACGCATGCACCGTCGCGCCCTGGCGTGCGAGGTGCGCGCTGCAGATGCCGGGCCCGCAGCCGGCGTCGAGCACCGTCAGGCCGTCGACGTCGCCGAGCAGCGCCATCGTTGCCGGACGTTCGTAGAGCGCGTTGTGTGCCTTCGTCGGCGCGATGTCGGCGTAGCGTTGCGCGAAGCTCGCGTATGCCTGGCGGCCGGGCGGGTCGTTCGGGTCGGTCATGCAGCCTCCGTCGATAGCAACTGGGGGAGCCGATTCTGCCTGATCCGCCGGCGGATGGCGACTCGGCGTCTCGCCTGCGTCACGACAGGCTGTCGAGCAACCGATACCAGGCCACGCCGGCCGCGATATAGAAGCGCTGCAGCCCGTGAAACGGAATGGGCCGGATCGGCGTGCGCCGGAACGGCAGCGGCAGTTGCGCATCGCCCGACAGGTGCGCGGCCAGATGCTTGCCGAGCGTCGTCGCCATCGCGATGCCGCGCCCGTTGTAGCCGAGCGCGATCGTCACGCCCGGCGCGGGCTCGTGCACGTGCGGCATGAAATCCGCGGTGATCGCGACGCGCCCGGCCCAGCGGTACTCGAACCGGACACCCTTCAGTTGCGGATACAGCAGCGTCGTCGCGCGTTCGAGATGGCGCCAGTCGCTCGTCGCACGCGGTTCCGCGAACGGGCCGCGGCCGCCCATCAGCAGGCGTCCCGCAGCATCTCGCCGGAAGTACAGCAGCAGGCGCCGTGCATCCGATGCGACCTCGCCGCCGGCGAGGATGTCGCGACCGAGTTCCGGCGCGAGCGGTTGCGTCGCGACGATGAAGCTGTTCGCGGCGATCACCGACTGGCGCAAGCCGGGCCACAGCCCGTCCGTGTACCCGTTGGTCGCGATCACGACGCGGTCCGCCGATACCGTCGCGCCGCCGGCCGTCGCGACCTGCCAGCGGCCGTCGGCACGCGTCAGCCCGACGGCGCGCGTCAGCCCGTGCACGACCGCCCCGCTCGCCTGCGCCGCGCGCACGAGGCCGCGCGTATAGCTGAGCGGCTGCACGCTGCCCGCGCGGCGATCGATCCAGCCGCCCGCGTACGCATGCGTGCCGAGCCGGCGCGCGACCTCGTCGCGACCGAGCAGTTCGACCGGTGCGCCGCGCGCGGCCCACTGCTGCGCACGCCGGGCGACCGTGTCGAGCATCGCGGCAGTCGGCGCCGGCTGGATCCAGCCGTGGCGTCGCGCATCGCAGTCGATCGCGTGCCGCGCTATCAGGTCGAATACCGTGTCGGCCGCACCGCCGACGACGGCGGCAAGCTGCTCGCCGGCTTCGTCGCCGAACCGGCGGATCAATTCGTCGGGGTCGTATTTCAGGCCGGGGATCACTTGCCCGCCGTTGCGGCCGGACGCGCCCCAGCCCGGCTGCGCGCCGTCGATCACGCGCACGTTCACGCCGCGTTCGGCCAGGTGAAGCGCGGTCGACAGGCCGGTAAAACCGGCACCGACGATCGCCACGTCGCACGACACGGATGCGTCGAGCGCGGGCGTTTCGGGCGCCGGCGCGGCGGTCGCCGCCCACAGCGAATCCGGCCACTGGGAGTCGGGCCATCCGGGTGCCGCGTTCCTTGCACTCATGTTCGATCCGGGTTGACGGCGTCGTCCGACGCCAGCAGTCGACGCAGGAATTCCTGCGTGCGGGGATGTTTCGGCTGCGTGAGCACGTCGCGTGCGGATCCGCTTTCGCAGATGGTGCCGTCGTGCAGGAAACACACGCGATCGGCCACCTCGCGCGCGAATGCCATTTCGTGCGTGACGACGACCATGGTCATGCCGTCGCGCGCGAGCCCGCGCATCACGCCGAGCACTTCGCCGACGAGTTCGGGGTCGAGCGCCGACGTCGGTTCGTCGAACAGGATCGCCTGCGGCTCCATCGCGAGCGCGCGTGCGATCGCGACGCGCTGCTGCTGCCCGCCCGACAGCTCGGACGGATACGCATTCATCCGGTGCGCGAGCCCGACCTTGTCGAGCAGCGCGCGGGCCTGCTCGCGCGCTTGCGCGGCCGGCGTGCGCCGCACGTGGACGGGCCCTTCCATCACGTTCTCGAGCGCCGTGCGATGCGAGAACAGGTTGAAGCGCTGGAACACCATCCCGACGCGCATCCGCAGCTCGTGGATTCGTTTCGAATGCGCATCGACCTTCATGCCGTCGATCGTGATCGACCCTTCGTCGTAAGTCTCGAAGCCGTTGATACAGCGCAGCACGGTCGATTTGCCCGAGCCGGACGGGCCGATCAGGCACACGACCTCACCTTGCCGCACGTCGAGGCTGACGCCCTTCAGCACGGCGTGTTGCTGAAAGCGCTTGTGTATCGCATCGATCCGGATCATGCGCTTCTCCTCAGCGAGAGTCGCTTGCCGAGCCGGTTCACGCCGAACATCAACGGCAGGCCGAGCGCGAGATACAGCAACGCGACGAGCGTATAGACGCTCATGTTCTGGAACGTCGACGACGCGATCAGCTGGCCGGCGCGCGTGATCTCCGCGACCGTGATCGTCGACGCGACCGATGAATCCTTCAGCAGCATCACCAGCGTGTTGCCGTAAGGCGGCAGCGCGATGCGGAACGCCTGCGGCAGCACCACGCGCCGCATGATCATCGGCCCGCGCATGCCGATCGCGTGCGCGGCTTCGATCTGGCCACGGTCGATCGCCTCGATGCCGGCGCGGAAGTTTTCCGCCTGGTATGCCGAATACGCGATGCCGAGACCGAGCACGCCGGCCTGGAATGCCGACAGCTGGATGCCGAGATCGGGCAACACGAAGTACATGTAGAACAGCTGCACGATGATCGGCAGGCCGCGAATCACGTTGACGACCGTGCTCCCAACCGTCGACACGGCACGGTTGGGCGACACCTTCAGCAACGCGAGGATCAGCCCGAGCACCGAGCTGAGCACGAACGCGCATGCCGTGATCTCGATCGTGACCACCGCCCCCTTCAGCAGGATCGGCAGGAAATCGATCGCGTTCTGAAAAAACATGAGGTCTCCTATGCGACGGCCCGGCGGCACGTCGCAGTGGGTGCCCGCGATGCGCGGGCGATACCGCTCGGGAATCCCGGGCGCGCGCTCAGCTCATGTGCCACTTCTGCAGGATCTGCTGCAGCGTGCCGTCGCCCTTCATTTTCCGGATCGCGCCGTTGAGCTGTTCGAGCGTCGCCGTGTCGCCCTTGCGTACGATGAAGCAGACCTGCCCCTTCACGACGCTCTGGTATTCGGGCACGAGCCGGACCTGGCGGTTGACGCCGTGTTCGATCTGATACGCGACGATCGGCTGATCGGCGAAGCCGGCCTTGATGCGGCCGAGCGCGACATCGCGCATGATGTCGGCGATCGAATCGTAGGTCCGGACTTCCTTGAAGATGCCCTTCTTGTTGAGCGCGTCGACGAACGCCGTACCGACCTGCGCGCCGACCACCTGCCCCTTGAAGTCGTCCATCGACGTATAGCGGCCCGGGTCGTCGGCCTTCACGATCAGGCCTTCACCGAATGAGTAGACGGTGTCGGAGAAATCGACGACCTGCTGGCGCGCCGGCGTTTTCAGCATCGCGGCCGAGATGATGTCGATCTTCTGCGTGGTGAGCGACGGGATCAGCGCCGAGAACACGGTCTGCTGCACGTCGACGCGAAACCCGGCCGACTTCCCGGCCGCGGTGATCGCATCGACCATCATCCCCTGGATCGAATTGCTCTTGACGTCGAGAAACGTGAACGGCACGCCGGTGGCCGTCGCGCCGACCTTCAGCGTGAGCTCGGCCGCGACGGCGCCGGCCGATGCCGTCGCGAGCGCGATGCAGGTGGCGAAACCGGCGGCCAGTGCGCCGAACCGCTTGATGAACGAAACCATGGTGTCTCCTTCTCGAATACTTCGGTGCGCCGGCCGGTCGCGGATCGACACTGCGACGATGAGTTGATCTTAAAACGAATCAAAAATATCGTAAAAAGATTTTTGAGTATCGATATTCGATACTATATGATGAGATATCGAATCGATTCGGTCCCTTGCCCATGGAAACGTCGCCCGATCAGTCAACCGACCTGCTGTTCAACCAGTCGCTGGAGAAAGGGCTGAACGTGTTGCGCGCGTTCAGCGCGAAGCGGCGCACGATGACGCTGGCGGAAGTGGCGGACGCGGCCGGAATGACGAAAAGCTCGGCGCAGCGGATGGTCTACACGCTCGAGAAGCTCGGTTACATCCGCAAGCATCCGGTTACGCGGCGCTACCAGCTCACGCCGCACGTGATGCGGATCGGCTTCAACTATCTCGCGGCCGATACGCTGATCGACGTGGCGAATCCGTTCCTGTCCGAACTCACGAACCTGACCGGCGAAACCACCAACCTCACCGAGCCGGACGAGGACGAAATGGTGTACGTCGCGCGTTTCGTGTCCACGAAGTTCGTGCCGATCCACATGCCGATCGGCAGCCGCATCCCGATGTACTGCACCGGCAGCGGCCGCGCGTTCCTGAGCGCGTTGCCGCCCGGCGACGCACGCGCGCGGCTCGACGGCATGGCGCGCACGCCACATACGCCGCGCACGGTCACGGCGCTCGACGAACTCGTCGCACTGCTCGACAGCGCGCGGCGCGAAGGCTATGCCACCAACCAGGAGGAGCTGTTCATCGGCGACATGTCGATTGCCGCGCCCGTGCTCGGTAGCCAGGGGCAGCCGGTGGCCGCCGTGCACGTGGTGGCGCCGACGAGCCGCTGGACGTTCGACGACGCGCGCCGCAAGCTCGCGCCGGCCGTGATCGACTGCGCCCGCGGCATCAGCAATTCGATCCGGACGCTCGAGTAGCACGCGCCACATGGCAGGCGCCGCGCCGTCGCAGCAGGTCAGGTTGCACGACGCGCGGGTGCCGCTGCCAATATCCTTGCCCGCGCCGGGCGCCTGCTCGTTCGCGGTAGCCGGGCCGGTCGCGGTGTCGGCCTGACAGCCGCTTCAACCACCCTCCTCCGCGTTTTCCCCGATCCCGTTCGACTTGACTCGATGCCTTCGATCGTCAACACTTCGCACATTGCAAGTGTGATCACACATCACATATCAAACCTCGGAGAACCCCGTCTTGGCGCCTCGTATCGTCACGCCCGCACTGAAAGCCGTTGAACAGGAAACGATGGCCGACAAGGTCTACCAGCAACTGCGCGAAGCGCTGATGAGCGGCCGTTTCGCGCCCGGCCAGGCATTGAGCCTGCGCAGCGTCGCCGAGGCGGTCGGCTCGTCGACGATGCCCGTGCGCGCCGCACTCACCCGCCTGCACGCCGAGCGCGCGCTGGTCGACGGCCCGAATCGCGCGCTCGTCGTGCCGCCGATGACGCTCGACATGCTCGACGAGTTGCGCGACGTGCGTATCGCACTCGAAGGCTGCATCGCCGAACGCGCGTGCGGACGAATGAGCGGCGCGCAGATCGCGGCCGTGCGCAAGACCTGCGAGACGATGCAGGCGCACGTCGAGGCAGGCCGCTCGCGCGCTTACCTGCAAAGCAATTTCGCGTTCCACAGCGCAATCTACGCGCACGGCGCAAGCGAAAGCACGCTCGCGATCGTCGAGAACCTGTGGATGCGCGTCGGCCCCTTCCTCAACATGGTCGCGCTCGACATCCCGCACATGCGGCGCTCGATGGATGCGCACCGCGCCATCGTCGATGCACTCGAACGGCGCGACGGCGCAGGCGTGCGCGCTGGCATCGCGCTCGACATCGGCGGCGCGGCACACGATCTCGCCGAGACGCTTCGGGCGGAACAGACCCCGCGGACCGTGAACGCGAAGCCGTAGCGGCCGCCTGCCGTGGGCGCCCGGTCGCGAGCGTCTGCGATCCGACTACATCAACGATGGAGACAACCCGGCATGACAGCTTCCGACCTGCTGAAACCCTATGACGGCCTGCGCGTCCTCGTGACGGGCGGCGCATCGGGCATCGGTCTTGAAATCGCGGACGCATTCGCCGAATGCGGCGCACACGTGCATGTATGCGACGCGTCGCAAGCCGCGATTGCAGCGCTCGCCGACCGGCCGCCGCGCGCCGGAGCCGGCGCGATCAGTGCGACGCTGGCCGACGTATCCGATCCGGCCGCCGTCGATCGCGTGTTCGCCGACCTATCGGCCACGCTCGGCGGCCTCGACGTGCTCGTCAACAATGCCGGCATCGCCGGTCCGACCGGCGGCATCGACGAAATCGACCCGGTGCAGTGGGAACAAACCGTCGCGATCAACCTGACCGCGCAATTCCAGTTCGCGCGCCGCGCGGTGCCACTGCTGCGCGAGTCGAAACACGGCGGCGCGATCATTGCACTGTCGTCGGTCGCCGGCCGGCTCGGCTATGCGTTCCGCACGCCGTATGCGGCCACCAAATGGGCGGTGGTCGGGCTCGTGAAGAGCCTCGCGATCGAACTCGGCCCGCTCGGCATTCGCGTGAACGCCATTCAGCCCGGCATCGTGCGCGGCCCGCGGATGCGCCGCGTGATCCAGGCACGCGCGCAGCAGCTCGGCATCGGTTACGACGAAATGGAGACGCGCTATCTCGAGAAGATCTCGCTGCGGCGCATGACCGATCCGGCCGAGATCGCCGCAACCGCGCTGTTCCTGTGCTCGCCGGGCGGGCACGGCATCACGGGCCAAGCGATCTCCGTCTGCGGCAACGTCGAAGTGCTCTGACGCACCCTGCATCGTTCACCGAAAGGAATCCATCCGTGGCAAACGCTCGCAAAGTCATCATCACCTGTGCGCCGACCGGCGCGATCCATACGCCGTCGATGTCGCCGTACCTGCCTGTCACGCCGCACGAGATCGAAACGGCCGCCGTCGCGGCCGCCGAGGCCGGCGCAGCGATCCTGCACCTCCACGCACGCAATCCGTCCGACGGCAAGCCGACCCAGGATCCGGCCGTGTTCGCCGAATTCCTGCCGCGCATCAAGGCGCAAACCGACGCGGTGATCAACCTCACGTCGGGCGGCAGCCCGCACATGACCGTCGACGAACGACTCCAGCCCGCACTGCATTTCCAGCCCGAAGTCGCATCGCTGAACATGGGCTCGATGAACTTCGGGCTGTACCCGATGCTCGAGCGCTTTCGCGAGCTGAAGCATCCGTGGGAACGCGAACATCTCGAGAAGAGCCGCGACCTCGTGTTCAAGAACACGTTCGCCGATATCGAAACGATCCTCACGCGCTGCGGCGCGAACGGCACGCGGTTCGAATTCGAGTGCTACGACATCTCGCATCTGTACAACCTCGCGCACTTCGTCGACCGCGGGCTCGCGAAGCCGCCGTTCTTCGTGCAAAGCGTGTTCGGCCTGCTCGGCGGGATCGGCGCGCATCCGGAGGACCTGATGCACATGCGCCGCACGGCCGACCGCCTGTTCGGCAGCGATTACGTGTGGTCGATCCTCGGCGCCGGGCGCAACCAGATTCCGCTCGCGACGATCGGCGCCGCGCAAGGCGCGAACGTGCGCGTCGGGCTCGAGGATTCGCTGTGGATCGCGCCGGGCAAGCTCGCGGAATCGAGCGCCGCGCAGGTCCTGAAGATGCGACAGGTGCTTGAAGGCCTGTCGCTCGAGATCGCGACACCGGCCGAGGCGCGCACGATGCTCGCACTCAAGGGCGGCGACGCGGTGAATTTCTGATCGCCGGGTAGCCCCCCAACACCAGAATCCGCAAGCGCAGTGACAAGGCGCCGGCCCGAGCCGGCCGGCGCCAGGACGCCCATCATCGCCCCGCTCCGTTCGAGCGCTGCCGGCGCGGCTCCGTCGTCTGCCCATCCGCTGCATGCATCGCAGCGGCATCTGCCGAACGCGGCGCACCGTGCTTGCCGTGCGCGCCGGTTCGCCCTTACCGGAGTCGTCCGCATGTCCACTCATCACGCCCAGGCCCTGTCTTCCGCCGCCGGCGACGCGAGCGCGTCGCTGAACCGGCTGCTGTTCCGCAAACTCCTGCCGCTGCTGATCACCGCGTATGTGATCAGCTTCCTCGACCGCACCAACATCGCGTTCGCCAAACATTCGATGGGGGTCGATCTCGGCATTTCATCGGCCGCGTACGGACTCGGCGCGGGGCTGTTCTTCCTGACCTATGCGTTCTTCGAAATTCCGAGCAACCTGATCATGCATCGCGTCGGCGCGCGCTTCTGGATCACGCGGATCATGATCACGTGGGGTGCACTGTCGGTCGCCATGGCATTCGTCAGCGGCGAGACGTCGTTCTACGTGATGCGCCTGCTGCTCGGGGCTGCCGAAGCCGGCCTGTTTCCCGGCGTGATGCTGTACCTGACGTACTGGTTCGGCCGCGAGGAGCGTGCACGTGCGACCGGCTATTTCCTGCTGGGCGTGTGCATTGCGAATATCGTCGGCGGGCCGCTGGCCGGTGCGCTGATCGAACTCGACGGCACGCTCGGCTTCCACGGCTGGCAATGGCTGTTCGTCGTCGAAGGCATTCCGGCGATCCTGCTCGCGTTCGTCGTGTGGACACGGCTGCCGGATCGTCCGAGCGCCGCGCCGTGGCTCGCCCCGGAAACCGGCCGCGCGCTCGAGCGCAAGCTGGCCGCCGAACAGGACGCGGGCGTCGCGGCGCACGGCGGCCACGCGTTCGGCGCCGCACTGCGCGATCCGCAGATCTGGCTCGCGATCTTCGTGTACTTCTGCCACCAGTTGACCATCTACACGGTGATCTTCTTCCTGCCGGGCATCATCGGCGCATCGGGACGCTTCTCGCCGTTCGCGGTCGGGTTGTTGACCGCGCTGCCCTGGCTCGCCGCCGCGTGCGGCGCCGCCACGCTGCCGCGCTTTGCGCGCGAGTCGCGGCATTCGCGCCGGATGCTGTGTGCGGGGCTGGTCGTGATGGCGGCCGGGATGGTCGGCGCCGCGCATGCGTCGCCATTGGCGGGGCTGCTCTGCGTGTGCGTGGCCGCGTCGATGTTCTTCGTCGTGCAGTCGATCGTGTTCACGTTTCCGGCGTCGCGGCTCGCGGGCAGCGCGCTGGCCGGCGGACTCGGACTGGTGAATACGTGCGGGTTGCTCGGCGGCTTCGTCGGACCGACCGTCGTCGGTGCGATCGAACAGGCAACCGGCAATGCGAAGAACGGGTTGACGCTGCTGGCGGCCGCGCTCGTCATCGCGGCGTTCGCCAGCCTCGCGTTGCGGCACGGACACGAGCGGCCGGCGCGGTCGCACGGCTGACGGCAGGCCGGATTCGGGATCGCGAGAGGCGGACGTGTACGTCGCCCGTCTCTCGCGTCGCCCCGTCAGAACAGATACATCCCCGCGACGAACACGACGCCCGAGAACAGCAGCGTCGTCACGCAATACCCCATGATGTCGCGCACGCCGAGCCCGGCGATCGCCAGCGCGGGCAGCGCCCAGAACGGCTGCGCCATGTTGGTCCAGGCCTCGCCGTACGCGATCGCCATCGCGGCCTTGCCGAGATCGGCGCCGAGCGCCTGAGCGGCCGGCATCACGAACGGGCCCTGCACGACCCAGTGGCCGCCGCCGGACGGCACCGCGAAATTGATCACGGCCGAGCTCAGGAACGCGAGCAGCGGGAACGTGTGCACGTTCGCGATATCGACGAACCACTTCGTGATCACACCCGCGAGCCCCGAATGATCCATCAGCGCCTGGATGCCCGCGTAAAAGGGAAACTGGATCATGATCCCCGATGCGCCGCGTGCCGCGCCGGCCACCGCGCGCGCATAGGCCATCGGCGTACGGTGCAGCAGGATGCCGGCCGCGAGGAACGCGAGGTTCACGGTGTCGATGTCGAGCGCGAAGCCCTTCTGCACGAACTTCAGCACGAGGAACGCCGCACACAGCGCCGCGACGAGGACCGACAGCAGGCGGCTTTCCTCCAGCCGTTCCGCGAACGTCGCGTCGGGCCCGAGTTGGCGCTCGACGCTCGGCGGTTCGGCCAGCAGCGCCGGATCGACGCTGACGACGTCACCCGGCTTCGGCATCATCATGCGCGCGAGGAACGGCAGCATCACGATCAGGCCGATCGTGATGAACGCGTTGTAGCCGGTGAAGATCGTCTCCGACACGGGAATCAGCCCGATGGTCTTCTCCATCGGATTGCCCTTCGTGGCCGCGACGAGCGGGACCGAGCCCGACAAGCCGCCGTGCCAGCTCAGGAAGCCCATGTAGGCGGACGCAACGAGCAGCCGGTAATCGCTGCCGGCGACACGGCGCGCCACTTCGCGTGCGAGCATCGCGCCGAGCACGAGGCCGAAGCCCCAGTTGATCGCGCACGCGAGCGCGCCGACGAACGCGACGAGCATCACGCCCTGCCCCGGCGTGCGCGCGATGCTTGCGAGCGCCACGAGCATGCGCTTCACGGGCGGCGAACTCGCGAGTGCGTGACCGGTGACGAGGATCATCACCATCTGCATCGAGAACGCGAGCAGGTTCCAGAAACCGGAACCCCACATCGTCGTGAGCTGCACGGGCGTGTTCGGTGTGAGGCCGAACGCGAGCGCGAATGTGACGATCGTCAGCAGGATCGCGAAAATCAACGGGTCGGGCAACACGCGGTGGACCACCTGCGTGAAAAAGCGGGAAATGCGCTGTATCAACTTGAGCTCCTCGTTTCCTGATAGGGACGTCCGCGCGTGTCGTTGTTGGTGGAGGCGCGGAAACGCGCGGATTCTTGCACAGAACCGGCGCACGCGCTTTGGAGCACGCTGCTGCGATCGCATGCTGGCGCGGATGGGCAAACAGGGAGGAAAACGACGACCGGCGGTGCAATCGGCACCGCCGGTGGAAAGGACCGATGCGTGTGCGTCAGCGAACGGCAGTCGCAGGCGTGCTCACGGTTGCAACCGGATTCACCCGCCGCTCCGCCAGCCGCTGCGCGCACCGGTACGCGACCAGCGAGCCGGCCACCGCAAGCAGCATCGGCACGAGGCTGTCGTGATCCGCGCGCGTGAATTCGAGCAGCAGCACGACCGCCGTGATCGGCATCTGCATCGACGCGGCGAGAAACGCGGTTGCGCCGATCAGTGCGCACCCGCCGATCTCCGCGCCCGGCCACACGAGGCTCCACAGCCCGCCGAGCACGACGCCGAGCAGCGCGCCGTTCGCGAGGCCCGGCGTCAGCAGGCCGCCTTCCGCCCCCGCCCGCAGGCTGCCGGCCTCGATCAGCACCTTCATCACGAGCAGCGCCGCGGCAAGACCGATCGTCAGCGTGCCGTCGAAGCCCAGCGACGCCGGGCCCTTGCCATTGCCGAGCAATGGCGGAAACCACATCGCGAGCACGCCGATCATCGCGAAGTTGACCAGCGCGAGCACGGGCAACCGCCCGTCTTTCGGCGCGTTCGCCCGGGCACGCGTGGTGAGCCGCACGAAGCCGTACGCGGCGAAGCCGAACAGCGGACCGCAGACGATCGACCACGCCACCAGCGGCGTGCTCAGCACGAACGGCGGCACCGTGTACTGGTGTTCGTTGCCGAGGCCGATCCACGCAACGGCCGCGGCGATCGCCGACGTCGCGACCGCCACGACCAGCGCACGCAGTTCGAACGTGCCGAGCAGCACTTCGAGCACGAAGATCGCGCCGCCGAGCGGCACGTTGTAGACGGCCGCGAGGCCCGCGCCGGCACCGCACGCGACCATCAGCCGGCAGTCGTCGGGCGTGAGCCCCGCCGCATGCGCAAGCCGCCCGGCAAGCAGCGAACCGATCTCGCGCGGCGCGACTTCGCGGCCGAGCGGCGAGCCGAGCGCGACGGTGACGATCTGCAACAGCGCATGAACCGTCGTGCTGACGACCGGCATCCGCGGATCGGCTGCACGCACCGCGCGGCGGATGCTGACGAGCGGCCGGCCATACCGGTACAACGCCCACCAGCCGCCGCCGGCGACGATCCCGCAGACGACCAGTACCGCGACGCGGCGCAGCGGATCGGCGCCGGACACGCCGGTGAGGAAGCTCTCGGTGCCGATCACGTGCGCGACGCTGTAGCCGTACGCGACGTGCTGGATCGCATGCAGCAGCAGCGCGAGCAGCATGCCGCCGAGGCCCGCGCCGACGCCGGTCAGGATCGTGACGACGGCCATGCGCGCGAACGGGCTGGCGGCCGGCGGAGAGGATGCGGGGACGGACGGGAGATCGGGGCGCATGGGATCGGCGAATGGAATCGACAAGACGGCGTGCAACATGCACGCCGCCGTCAGGACCGCATCGTAGGCCGGCGCCCATCATGAGACAAACGTCTTTTTCGAATCGACTCATGCATTTCATGAATGTATGGCGTCGGACGGCACGGGATGGCCCATCGCCTGCGACAAATCCGCGTCAATCCGGATACGCGTGTGACGCCCGTCGTCGGCGTGGGCGCCCCATTCTCCGCGCGCCGGTCACGCCGACCAACCGCCGCGCCGCGCCCCGCGCGTGTTGCAGCGACGCGACAACCGGTCACGGACGAGCGGATGCCACCCGCGCGCGATCGCGCAGAAACCACCGGCATCAGGCGCGCGCGGCACATCGTGTCAGTTTTGTGAAGGACTCTTGTCGGATCCGGAAAGGTGCGCTCGCGGCCCCGGCGGCCTTGCGCGCGCGATGCGTTCCTATACTTGCGCCGAACTTTCGTTCCCAGTCCCACACGCAGGAGCCCTGACTTGAAAAAAACCCTCATCGCCGGCGCATGCATCGCCGCACTGTTCGCCCCGCTCGCTCACGCACAGAGTTCGGTCACGCTGTACGGCCTGATCGACGCCGGCATCGTCTACACCAACAACGCCAACGGCGCGTCGCTGTGGCGCCTGAACAGCGGCACCGTCAACGGCAGCCGCGTCGGGTTTCGCGGCACCGAGGATCTCGGCGGCGGCCTGAAGGCGCTGTTCGTGCTCGAGAACGGCTTCAACGTGAACAACGGCGGGCTCGGGCAGGACGGCAAGCTGTTCGGCCGCCACGCGTACGTCGGCCTGAGCCAGAACGGCTACGGCACGCTGACGCTCGGCCGCCAGTACGACACGATGGTCGACTTCGTCGCGCCGCTGTCGGCCACGGCCGGCGATTTCGGCGACGCGAGCTTCGCGCATCCGTTCGACAACGACAACCTGAACCACTCGCTGCGCATCAACAACGCGGTCAAGTACACGAGCGAGACCTATGCGGGCTTCAAGGTCGGCGCGATGTATGCGTTCTCGAACGCGACCAACTTCGGCGCGAACCGCGCGTATAGCGTCGCGGCGAGCTACACGAACGGCCCGTTGAAGCTGGCCGGCGCGTACCTGCAGATGAACGGCACGAAGGGCTCGACGAGCGCGAGCCCCGGCGCGACCGATGCGGCCGAAGCGAAGAGCCTGAACCAGGGCGGCTGGTCGATCGGCTCGGACCGCATGCGTTCGTACGGCGGCGGCATCAGCTACGGGTTCGGCCCGGCCACCGTCGGCTTCGTCTATACGCGTTCGCAATACGACAACACGGGGTCGTTCGGCTCGACCGGCCAGATCGCGTTCAACAACTACGACGTGAACGTGCGCTATGCGGTGACGCCGGCCGTCAGCCTCGGCGCGGCCTACGTGTACACGGACGCCAGCGTGTCGAACCCCGACAGCAAGCACGGCACCGATCCGAAGTGGCACCAGGTCGACCTGCAGGCCGTCTACAAGCTGTCGCGCCGCACGGACGTCTATGCGGAAGCGATGTACCAGCACGCAGCGGGCCGCGGCTACCAGGCGTTCATCAACGGCTCGGGCGGCGCATCGAGCACGGCGAACCAGATCGTCGGCACGATCGGCATGCGCACGCGCTTCTGACCGGCGCGATGCCGCGTCGCCCGATGGCCACGAACCTGCGTTCGCACGCGGGTTCGCCGGCCGCGGGCGGCCTCCATCAATGTTGTGCCATCTGGAAGGCAGCCTGCCTGGAATCGGGGTTTTTACGCGCGCGGGCGCTGCGTAGACTGCCAGCAAAGGTCGGGGTCACGCATCGCGCGTCGAACCGGCCGCCCACCCCGCCCCCAGGAGAACCTCGTGAAATCGCTCGTCGTTACCGCCGCCGCTGCCGTCCTGCTCGCTGCACCGGCCCTGTCTTTCGCCCAGTCGGCCAAGTCGCCCGTCACGCGCGCGCAAGTGCTGCAGGAGCTGATCGATCTCGAGTCGGTCGGCTACAACCCGGCGCGCGGCGAAGTCAACAACTATCCGGACGACATCATGGCGGCGCAGGAACGACTCCACGAAAAGCGTCTCGCGGAACAGAAGGCAGCGCAGGCCGCCTACGGCCGCGCCGGCGAACCGACGACGGAATCGGGCGCGGCCGCCAAGCCCGCGCGGTAACGGCATGACGAAGCGCCGCGCCCGCGTGAACCATGTCATGCAGGCGCGGCGCGGTTGCGTTCGCTTGATTGGCTTGAAAAGAAGACACCGGCGGCGTGGCAATGCGCCGGTGCGCGCCCGCCGCTCAGGCGGCCTGCGGTTCGCGATCGATCGCGTTCAGCATCTCGACGTCGCGCGCGATCATCCCCGGCACCTGGGCACGCAGCATCTCGACCCAGGTCCGCACCTTCGCATCGACGAAGCGGCGCGACGGATACAGCGCGTACACGTTCATCTTCTGCAGGATATGCGCGGGCAGCACGCGGACGAGCGTGCCGTCGCGCAACGCGTCGATCGCCGAGTACAGCGGCAGCATGCCGATCCCGATGCCGTCGCGGATGGCAAGGGCCAGCGATTCGGCCGTATTGGTCTGCACCGGCCCCGCGACGTGGATCTGCTCGACGCCTTCCGGCCCTTCGAGCACCCATTCGTGCGTCGGGAACGCCGGCGTGCACAGCGTCAGGCACGCGTGCGCGGAGAGGTCCTGCGGGCGTACCGGCGCGCCGTGGCGTTTCACATAGTCGGGCGACGCGCACAGGATGCTGAAGGTCGAGCCGAGCAGGTGCGACACGAGTTCCGAATCAGGCAGCGACGACGCGGTCACGACGGCCATGTCGCTCGTGCCGTCGAACAGGTCGGGCATGCGCTGCGACAGCGACAGTTCGATCGACACGTCGGGAAACTGCGCGTGATAGCGCGTCAGCGCGGGCAACACATAGTGATGACCGACGCTTGCGAAGCTGTGCATGCGCAGCACGCCGGCCGGCCGTTCGTGCGCGCAGCTCGCCTCTTCTTCCGCGCGGTCGACGTCGGCGAGGATCTGCCGGCAGCGCCGCAGATAGCTTTCGCCGGCCGACGTGAGCGCGAGACGGCGCGTCGAACGATTCATCAGACGGGTGCGCAGGCGCGCCTCGAGCTCCGACACCGCGCGCGACATCGCGCCCGTCGTCGAATTCAGCGATTGCGCGGCGGCGGTGAAACTGCCCGTCTCGACGACGCGCGAAAACACCCGCATGTTTTGTAGGGTATCCATTCCTGTGAGCAACCTGTAGCGGAGCCGCTATTTTCCTCCACGGGATGCGACAGATTGTTACTCCGGCTGCAACTATCGTTTCCCCGCAGCTACGTTAATGCGCGGGTGCCGCACTCCTACAATCGGCGCCTCAACAGTCGAACGGACCCGTTCGGATGCGCCGCGCACCTCGCCGGCCCCGTACCGGCCCCCTCTTTTCATGAAGCCACAACCTGCGATCGAGCGTCCTTCCATCGAACCGGCACGATGGAGAACCTGGCTCGATCCACTCGGCGACGCGGCGCGCGACTGGGCCGCGAGCGACGGGCTGATCTGGCTGCACCTCGCGAAAACCGTGTTCGCGGCGCTCCTCGCGATGGGCATCGCGATGCGCCTGGAGATGTCGCAGCCGCGCACGGCGATGACGACCGTGTTCGTGCTGATGCAGCCGCTGTCGGGGATGGTGTTCGCGAAGAGCTTCTACCGCGTGCTCGGCACGGCGGCCGGCCTCGTCGCCGCGCTCGCGCTCGGCGGGCTGTTCGCGCAGCAGCCCGAGCTGTACATGGCCGGCATCACGCTGTGGATCGGCACCTGCATCGCGCTCGCGGTGCGCAACCGCCACTTCCGCTGGTACGGCTTCGTGCTCGCCGGTTACACGGCCGCGCTGATCGGGCTGCCGTCCGTGATGACCCCGCAGACGCTGTTCCAGTCCGCGCTCACCCGCGCCGCGGAAGTCGCGCTCGGCATCGCGTGCTCGGGTGCGGTCAGCGCGCTGATCCTGCCGCTCAGCTCCGCGAAGGCACTGATGCGTTCGCTCGGCACCCGCCATGCGACGTTCGCGGCGTTCACGGCCGGCGCGCTCGCGGGCGACGTCGCTCGCGGCGATTTCGAACGACGCTTCGCCGATTTCGTCGACGACATCGTCGGCTTCGAGGCCAACCGCGCGTTCGCTTCGTTCGAGGATCCGCACATTCGCGCGCGCAGCCGCCGCCTCGCGCGGCTGAACAGCGAGTTCATGAATGCGTGCACGCGACTGCATGCGCTGCACCAGCTCGTCAAGCGATTGCGCGCCAATGGCTCGGACGCGGTGCTCGATGCGCTGGCGCCGCACGTCGACGCGCTCGCGCAGCGCTTCGCCGCACTGCGCGACGAACGGCAGCGCGGCATCGCGCCGGCCACCGGCGCATTGCTCGAACTGCGCCGCTTCCACAGCGCATTGCCGAAAGCCGCGCGGGCCTCGCGGCGAGATATCGAGGCGCACGCGGCCGGCGGCCTGCTCGACTTCGATACCGCGATCGAGCTGCTGTACCGCTTCATCGCCGAATATCTCGGCTACGCCGACACCTATGCGTCGCTCGACCAGGACGATCACGCATTCGAGCGCTCGGTCACGCACTACGCGGTGAAGACCAATTCGTTCTTCGTCGGGTTCGCGTTCCTGCGCACGATCGTCGCCGTCGGCGCGATGAGCGCGTTCTGGCTTGCGTCCGAATGGCCGAGCGGCCCGCTCGCCGTGATCGCCACCGCGATCGCGTGCGCGCTCAGCTCGACGTCGCCGCGCGCGCCGAAATTCGTCGCGCAGATGAGCGTCGGCGCGGCGTTCGCGACCGCCGTCGGCTACGTGTTCCTGTGCTACGTGTATCCGAACATCGACGGCTTCCCGCTGCTGTGCGCCGCGCTCGCGCCGGTGCTCGGCCTCGGCGCGTTTCTCGCGATGCGGCCGGGACTGTCCGGCTACGGGATCGGCTTCGCGGTGTTCTTCTGCCTGCTCGCGGGGCCCGACAACGTGATCGCGTATACGCCCGAGGTGCTGATCAACAACGGTCTGGCGATCGTCATCGCGATGCTCGCGTGCTCGCTCGTGTTCGCGGTCGTGTTCCCCACCCACATGCCGTGGCTCACGGGCCGCATCGCGCACGACCTGCGCCGCCAGGTCACGCTGGCGTGCGAAGGATCGACGGAGCGCCTCGCGCAGCGCTTCCAGTCGAGCACGCACGACCTGATGGCGCAACTGCGCACGCTGCTCGTGCGGCGCACGCGACAGCATCGCGATGCGATGCGCTGGATGCTGTCGACGCTCGAGGTCGGCCACGCGGTGATCGACCTGCGCGACGAGCTGAACGCGTTCTGCGCATCGAAGCCGCCGCAAACGCTGCGCTGGACCGGCTCGATCGACGCGGTGCTGCGCGAACTGCCGCGCTTCTTCGACGATCCGACGCCTGGCCATCACGCGCGCACGCTGAAATCGGTGAACCTGGCGATCCGCGCGGCGCAGCACACGCTGCAGGCGTGGTATGCAGTGCCCAACGAGCGGCACCGGATGCAGCGGATCGTCGGCTGCCTGCACTTCATGCGCAGCGCGCTGCTGGACAAGGACGCGCCGTTCAACCGGCATCGCCATTGACGATCGGTGCGCGCGCAACGGGATCCTTGTTCCGGATGGAAATAAGCTCTACAGCCGCGGTGATTAATCTTTAAGCAGTGCGAGCCTATAGTTTCCTCACTGCCAGCGAGACTGGCACTCACCCAGGAGAAACCAAAATGAAGCCGCTGCACCTCGCCCTCGTTGCCCTGTCGCTCACCGCTGCTGTTGCTCACGCACAGCCGGCACCGGCAGACGTCGCACAGCAACCGGCGAACCGCGCTGAAGCCGTGAAGGCCGCAGGCCGTGTCGATCGTTCGCAATCGAAGCAGGAAGATCCGAACGCGTGTGTCGGCCCCGTCAGCTTCTGCAACATCTACTTCGGCAGCTGAGCATGACGCCGCGTCGTCACGGCCAGGCCCGCACCGCCCGCAGCATCGCTTGCGCGGGCGAGCGGCGGCCCGGCCGATCGCGGCCCGGCCGATCGCCGTATCGCCGCGCCACCCCACGCCGCTTCGATTGAAGCGGCGCAGGCCGTTTCAGGCGCCGCGCCCCGGCCGCCAGCCCACCTCGCGCAACGCATCCAGCAAGCGCGCCTGCCCCAGCCCTTCGACCCGCGCCCCGCGCGACTCGACGTCGCCACCCGCGACGAGCGCATTCACGATCGCTTCCTCCACAGCTTCCGCCGCCGCGACGAACAGCGCGGAAATATGGTCGTTGTTGACCATCTTCACGTCGGTGGTCGGCATCCCCTTGCTGCCGTAGTTCGCCGCCGGCAGGCCGTCGTTGCCCGTTGCGAACGCCAGGAAGATGTCGCCGCTCGAATCCTCCGTGCCGCCGCCGACGCGCGCCAGCCCGACGCTCGCGCGCTGTGCAAGACGCGTGCACTGGTGCGGCAGCAGCGGCGCGTCGGTCGCGATCGTCACGACGATCGAGCCCATCCCGGCCTCGCCTTGCGCGTCCGGCGCACGGAATGGCGAAGGCACGTGGCGCAGCACTTCGCCGACCGGATAGCCGGCCACGCGCAGCATTTCGCGCACACCGTAGTTCGCCTGCACGAGCGCGCCGACGGTCCAGCCGCCCGCATCGGCCGCGAGCACGCGCGACGCGGTGCCGATGCCACCCTTGAACTCGTGGCAGATCATCCCCGTGCCGCCGCCCACGCCGCCTTCGGCAACCGGCCCCGACTGCGCGGCAGCCAGCGCGCGCTGCACATGCGCGGCGCTCACGTGCTGCCCCCAGATGTCGTTCAGCAGCCCGTCGTAGGTTTCCATCACGACCGGCATGCACCAGTACACGCGGCCGGCCGCCGCTTCGCGCTCGTTCGCGACGAGCGCATCGCGCACCGCGCCGACGCTGTGCGTGTTCGTATAGGCGATCGGCGTGGTCAGCAGGCCGGCCTCGCGGATCCATTCGAGCCCCGTCGCGTCGCCGTTGCCGTTCAGCACGTGCACGCCCGCGAAGCACGGCGAATCGTGCGCGGCGCCCGCGCGCGGCTCGATGACGGTGACGCCGGTGCGGATCGACGCGTCGCCGTTCTCGACGTTCAGCGTGCAATGTCCGACCCGCACGCCCGGAACGTCCGTGATCGCGTTGAAGCGGCCCGGCGAGCCGAGTCCGATGCGGATGCCGAGATCCCTCGTGCGCATGATGCAATTCCTCCAGTCTTTCGATGGTTCGGTGTTTCAGTACGGCAAGCTTTCGATCCCGCGCTCAGAGCGTGCGGAAAGCTTCACTGTGGCGCGCCCAGACTGCATACATCACGAGCGCGGCGACCAGCAGCCCCGCGATGATGATCAGGTCGGTCGGTTTCGTGGCCGTCGCGAGCGTGGTGTAGAGCGTATACGCGGCGCCGGCTACCGCGACGAGCGGCGTCACGGGCCACAACGGCATCCGGTAATGATGCTCGACGTCACGGCGCACGAAGCGGCTCGCGAGCGCGGCCAGCCCGACGACCAGATAGATCAGCAGCAGCAGGTCGACCGTGAACGCGGTCAGGTCGTCGAGGCTCGACACGAACACGAGCCCGGCCGACGGCACCGCGAGTGCGATGGTGGCGAGCCACGGCGATTCGAAGCGCGGATGGATCGTCGAGAAGGCGCGGTTGCAGGTGCGCGACCAGAGCGCGTGCCGGCCGCTGCTGTACAGCAGCCGTCCCATCGTGATCACGATCGCGATGATCGCATTGAACACCGACAGGAAGATCCCGCCGCTGACCACGCGCGACACGGCCGGGTTGCTCAGCGAGCGCACGACATAGCCGATCGGATCGGCGCTCTTCGTCAGCTCGGCCAGCGACGGCGCACCGAGCACGATCGCGGTGAGCGGAATCAGTTCGACGACGAGGATCACGAGCAGCGAGTAGATCACCGCCTTCGCGACATTGCGGTTGCCCCCGCGCAGGTCTTCCGCGAGATACGCGGCCGAGCCGAAGCCGTTGTAGCAGAAGATCGCCGTGCCGATCGCCGGGACGATCGCGGCCAGCGTCGCCGGCACGAGCGCGTTGCCGCTCGCGACGACCGGCGCGATCAGCGCATCGGCGCCGCGATGCGGCGAACCGAAGCCGAGGCCCGCGATCAGCATCAGCACGCCGATCTCGACGACGAGAAACGCGCCCGTGATCCACGCGTTCGTCTTGATGTTCAGCATGCCGAGCAGGTAGCTGAGCAGCACGATCGTCAGCGCGACCGACTGGTTGCTGAAATGCGTGCCGAGCGCGTTGTTCAGGTAGGGCGCGGCGCCGCTCGCGAGCACGGCGGGGATGAACACGCTGACGGACAGCACCGTGATGAAGGTCAGGTAGCCGGGCAGCGTGCCGAACACGCGCTTGGCCATCACGTACTCGCCGCCCGCGCTGCGGTGCGCGGCGCTGAGCTCCGCATAGCAGAGCGCGAACGCCAGCGCGAGCACGCCGCCGAGCAGGAACGACAGCACGGCGCCGCTGCCGGCCTGCTGGATCGCGAACGGCGCGATCACGAAAATCGAGCTCGCGGGCGTCACGCCCGATACGGTGATCATCACCGCATCGCGCACGCTGAGCGTCTGCGACAGCGCGCGCGGCGCGTCTTCCGTTGCAGGCGCCGCTTGCAGCGTGCCCGTCGATTCCGACATCATCGCCATTTCGTTCTCCTGTGCTTGGGCCAATCCTTTGCCACTTTTTTTTGAACGCCCATACTCGGGCCCGATTGATTGCGTGGCAGTCTAGGAAGCCAATTTCAGGACCGCTATTCCCCCTTCGTGTTACGCCCTTCCGGTGGTGGTATGGATCGTCTCTTTTCCGAAATCGCGATGCACCAGGCGCTCGGCCGCGCAATCGATCATCTCGGCCAGCCGCGCTTCTGGCGGTTCCTGGTGCTGCTGCTCAATGAAATGGTGCCGTTCGACAATGCGCTCGCGACCGCGATCGGCCGCGACGGCGTGCCGCTCGTGCTCGACGAATACGACACGGGCGGCACCGACGCCGCGTCGCCCGTGCCGCTCTACCTGAACGGCGTGTATCTGCTCGACCCGTTCCTGCAGGCCGCGCACGACGGGCTCGCCGACGGCTGCTACCGGCTCGAGGAAGTCGCGCCCGACCTGTTCCGGCAGAGCGAATATTTCCTGAGCTACTTCCGCGATGCAGTCGGCGACGACGAGATCCAGATCCTCGTGCGGCCCAACGCCGACATGCTGCTGTCGCTGTCGCTCGGTGCAGGCACGCGGTTCGACGTCGAGCCGCTCGGCAAGCTGACGGCCGCGATGCCGTGGGTGCTCGCGGCGATCCGGCAGCACTGGCGGCTGGTGGGCGACGCGGCGCGCGCGACGCCCGATGCCGATCTCGGTGCGCGGGTCGAGCAGGCGCTTGCCCGCTTCGGCGCGGGCGTGCTGACCGATCGCGAGATGTCGATCGCAAGAATGGTGCTGCGCGGCAATTCGTCGAAGGCGATTGCCGAGCGGCTCGCGATATCCCCCGAAACGGTGAAGGTGCACCGGCGGCACCTGTACGCGAAGCTCGGGATTTCGTCGCAGCCCGAGCTGTTTTCGCGCTTCATCCAGGCGCTGGGGGAAGACGCGGCCGGATGACGGCATCGGTGCCGGCGGATGGCACCCGGCGTGGAATCGGGCACACTCCGGGAAGCGCCGCGTGCCTCGCTCATCCGGTGACGCTGATACGGATATGCCGTCGACAACAAGATTGCCCAAAAAACAGGAATCCCGATTCATGTCGCTCATTCCGATCGTGGGACTTGGCTGGCTGTTTCTGTGTGCGATCAGCGCCGCATCGCTCGTGATCGTGCCGCCCTTGGTGCTGGTCGCCTGCCTGATGGGGAAACACGCCTGGTCGATCCTGACCCGCGGCCGGCTGCAGTTCGCGTTCCTGGCCTACCTGGGTTCCGCACCGGTGCCGGCGGTCTTCACGTTCCTGCTGGAAATCGGCGCCACGGCCGGGAATCACGGCGGCACGGCGTCCGACAGCCTGCGCCAATGGAACGAACGGTTCTTTTTCGTGTTCGTCGCCGCGGCGGCATTGAGCGGCCTGCTGTTGGTCTTGCGACCGAAAGACAGGGATGCGGCGAACGTCGAACCATCGCAGCCTGCGCGATAGCAGAGCGCGCGAACGCCGCGTCATGCCGCCTGCCCGGTTCTCGGGCAGGGGCATCGTCATGCGCTGATTCCCGCTACGTCGACTTCCACTTCGCGCCGATCTGCGCGAGCCCGGCGTTCTTGAGATCGTCCGGCAACATCACCACGCGGAACTCGCAGTCCGCATTCAGCATCAGGAACCACGGCTCCGCGAGCGCCGGGATCTGCGACGGATCATTCAGGTCGACGATCACGACCGCCCCGCGCCCGCCGTTCTGCTCCGTGAAATATACGGCCTCGGGCTTGACCGCTTCGAGTATTCGCCCGATCACGTCGCCGACGCTGCCGTCGCGCACCAGCGTGTTGAACGGCTCGTGAGGGATTCGTATGTTGAGAAGCATGCGCATGACCATCCTCCTTGGGCTCCGCCCGGCCTGGGCCCTTCAAGCATAGGTGCTGCGCGATGCTGCGCCAGTCGCGCCGAACGCAGCGACCGGCACGCATTCATATTCCGACGATTCGATTTCATTGCGTGTCGCGAACGGCAAGCGTTCGCGACGCGCGAATCAGCCGAGCCTGCCGTCGCGTTCGATGTGTCGTCGACTCAGCGGCCTGCTCGCCCGGCCGCGCCGTCCGCCTCACGCGGAACGCCCATCCGCCGCCGGCGCGATCGCGAGATGCAGCGGCCGGTCCGGCCGCAGCGTCACGTTCAGCACCGGCCGCGGCGGCTTCATGCCCGGCGGCGCCGACAATGCGTAGCGCTGCAGGATCAGCGCCGCGACGACCGTCATTTCCGTCATCGCCAGATGCTGCCCGAGACACACGCGCGGGCCGGTGCCGAACGGCATGTAGCTTCCGCGCGGCGCGGCCGGCGCGTCGTCCGCAAAACGCTCGGGACGAAACACGTCGGGCGCGTCGAACCATCGCGCATCGCGCTGCATGAGTTGCAGCGGCAGCATGAACAGCGTCCGCGCGGGAAACTGCCACGGCCCCAGCACGATCGGCCGCGACGCGCGGCGGCTGATCAGGATCGGCGCGGACGGGTACAGGCGCAGCGTTTCCTCGAGCGTGTGCGCCAGGTAGCGTAACGACGATCGCGTCTCGGCGGACGGTGCGCCACCACCCAGCACGCGCGACACTTCATCGCGCGCAGCGGCCTGCGCCGCCGGGTTCGTCGCCATGCACCACGCCCACCAGGTCAGTGCCCCGGCCGTCGTTTCGTGGCCGGCGAGGAACGCGGTCATGCATTCGTCGTGCACGGCCTGCAGCGGCCATCGCCGCGCGTCGTCCCGATGCAGCCGCAACAGGCGCGACAGCAGATCGTCGGGCCACGCGTGCGTCGGCAGGCCGAGACGCGCATGCAGTTGCCGGTCGATCAGCCCGTTCAGCACGGCCATCGCCCGCGCCTTGCCGCGCTTCCACGGCACCCAGTCCGGCGTGCTCGCGGGCCAGTAGAAATCGGCGTTGGCCGCCGCGCTCACCACGCGTACGGCTTCCTCGGCCGCACGTGCATCGTCGCCGATCGCGTCAGAGAACATCGTGCGCATGATCACGTCCATCGCCAGCGACGTCAGCGCGCTTTCGATCGGCCAGTCCGGATCGCGCGCGGGCCACCGCGCGAGCGCATGTCCGGCCGTCGCCGCAATTGACGGCACGAACGTCTGCACCGCCTTCGGCATGAAATTCGGCTGCAATGCCTGCCGCTTGTCGCGCCACGCGTCGCCTTCGGCGATCAGCACGCTATGGCCGTGGACCTCCGCAAACACGCGGACGGCACGCTCCCAGCGCCCGAGCGCATCGTGATGCGTGACCAGGAGTTCGCGCACGAGCGCGGGATCGGTCACGACCACCGCATGCTCGGGCCACATTCGCAAGTGCATGACATCACCGTATTCGCGCTGCCAGCCGGCCAGCGTGCCGAGCAGGTCGCGCGACATTGCGCGCAACAGACCCCAACCGGTCAGGCCGGCAGGCGGCCCCGGCGGCCATACGCCGGGCGGGTGAAGCACGGGCGCCGAAGCCGCGGCGCCCGTATGGAATGGACATGAGGATGTGGATCGCGTGTTCATGGGACGGATTGTCCGCACCGGCATGCCGGCGGTCTTGAACGCAAACGACATCGACACGCGTCGGGCCGCTCCCTATACTCCAGCGTCATGTTCCCCGCCCCGTCATCGATCCCGCTGTCGTGCCCCGATCCGCTGGCACGCGCCCCTCGCGCGCCGAGCGACGGGCGGTCGCCGCATGGCCGGCTGTACCCCGCGCCGGCTGCCCTGCAGGGCGCGGTCGTCGCAATCGTGTTGCACGACACGCGCGGAGTCGCATTGAGCGACGCGCAGCGGCTCTCGCATTTTCCAGCCACGCCGCTCGTGTGCGTGTCGTGGTATCGGGATCTCGACATGGGCTTCGTCGAACACGCGGCCGACGGGCCCCGGTGGCGCCCCTTCGGTGCCGCGGCGACGCTGTCGGGCAGCCATTCGGCCCCTACCGTGGCCTGGGCGCCGACGGGCGGACGGATCGGCATGATCTGCTTCACCGCCGATGCGGCGCGGGCGCTGTTCGGCATCGCGCTGGCGGACATCCACGACCGCGTGCTCGATGCACATGCGTGCCTCAGCGACGACTGGCACCCGCTGCTCGATGCGCTGGTCGGCGCGGAACGCGATGCCGATGCGCTGGCGGCGATCGAGCATCATCTTGCGCCGCGCTGGCGGGCGTTACGGCCCTCTACGCCGCTGTCGTCGCTCCGCAACGCGGGGCGGAGTTGGGTCGAGCGCCTCGCCCTGCAGGCGCGCGAATGGCGGCATACCCACAGCCCACGCCAGGTCGAGCGGCGTATCAAGACCTACAGCGGCCGATCGCTGCGCGAATGGCAAACGCTCGTCAGGACGGAAAGCGCGTTCTTCGCGGCGCGCGACCGGTACGAAGCCGGCGCCGCGTTCAACTGGGCCACGCTGGCGCTGGACGAAGGGTTCGCCGACCAGGCGCACCTGAGCCGCGAGGTCAAGCGCATCACCGGTTTCTCGCCGAGCGAATTCACGCAACGCTTCATCGAGGACGAATCGTTCTGGATGTATCGGCTGTGGGTGTGACGCGACCGCGATCGCGCGTCGGCCGACGTTGCCGTAGCGGTTCCCGGTTGCCGGATCCAACCCGTGCGGGCACGATGGGCGCGGACCCTCCGCATGCCTGTCGTCCGCTGTCCATCCCGCCCCTCACGTGACTTCACCCATGTCATTACGCGCATTCAGAACGCTCGTCGCCATCGCCCGATACCGGACATTCGCGCGCGCCGGCGAAGCCATCGGCCTCACGCAATCGGCGGTGAGCCTGCAGATCAAGACGCTCGAAAGCGAATACAACGTGCAGTTGTTCGATCGCTCGCGCCGCCAGCCGGTGCTCACCGAGGCCGGCAACATCCTGCTGGCGCAGGCCGAGCAGGTGCTCGCGCTGGTCGACCGGATTCCCGATGCGCTCAGCGACGAGAAGAAGCTGGCCGGCCGCCTGCGGATCGGCGCGATCCAGACCGCGCTGTCCGGCCCGCTGCCCGACGCGCTGCTCGCGCTGCGCGCGGCGCACCCGGGGCTGCGCGTGCACGTGTCGGCCGGGATGTCCGCCGAACTCGCGAACCGCGTCGCGGCCGGCGAACTCGATGCGGCGATCACGACGCGCCCCGTGCGCCCGCATCCGGCGGAACTGACGTGGACCACGCTGTACGAGGATCGCTTCTGGCTGCTCGCGCCGCCCGACCATGCGGAACGCGATGCGGTCACGCTGCTCGATGCGCTGCCGTTCATCCGCTTCGATGCGCAGGCGTGGGCCGGCCGCATGATCGCCGCCGAGCTGCGCCGCATCGGTGTGCGCGTGCGCGAGGAGATGGTGCTGGACAGCGCTGAAACGATCGCGCGCATGGTCGCGAGAGGGCTCGGCGCGGCGATCGTCGCGCTCCCCGATTCAACGCTCGCGCGGCTGCCGCCCGTCACGCGCTTGCCGTTCGGGCAACCGCAGATGGGGCGCGCGGTCGTCCTGCTCGAACACCAGTCGCGTCCGGCCGAACGTTTCGCGCGTGCGCTGGCCGCCGAAGTCACCGCGTCATCGATGAGAATTTCTCATTGAACACCCGATAATTAACCATTATTCCTGTTGCTTGCGCGTGTTAACTTGGCGGCATCGTCACTCCTTCGATTGCGTGTCGCCATGTTGCCCGCCGGATGGATTCCCGCCTCGTTCTGCCGCTTTGCGTGCCAGCCGCTCACGGCGGCCCGCACCGCCTGCACGGCCCGCGTGAAGGCGCGTCGATGATCGGCCCGGTCCTGCTCGCGCTGGCGCCGGTTGCGCTGCTGGTCGCGTTCGGTCACGGCCTGCGGCGCACGGGCTTCATCGCCGACGCGTTCTGGCCGCAGGCCGAGCGGCTGTGCTACTACGTGCTGCTGCCCGCGCTGTTCGCGGACGGCCTCGCGAACGCGCGGCTGCAATCACTGCCCGTTTTACCGCTCGCGGCGGCGCTGGTCGGTTCGACCGCACTCGCCGCGGCGCTTCTCCTGCTGGTCCGCCGGTTCGTGCGGGTGGACGGCGCCGGCTTCACGTCGGTATTCCAGGGCGCCGTGCGCTTCAACAACTATGTCGGCACCGCGCTCGCAGCCGGCCTGTTCGGCGCACAAGGCATCGCGCTCGCGGCCGTATGCGTCGCGGCGATCGTCCCGACCGTCAACCTGATGTGCGTGCTCGTGTTCGCGCGCTACGGCGACACGCGGCTCGGCACGGCGGCGCTCGCGCGCCAGATCCTGTCGAATCCGCTCGTCGTCGCGTGCGTGCTCGGGATCGCGATGCAGGCCGGCGGCGTCACGTTCCCGGCGGCCGTCGAGCCGGCCGTGCGCGCGCTCGGCATCGCGTCGATGCCGCTCGGCCTGCTGTGCGTGGGCGCGGCGCTGCAATTCGATGCGGCGCGGGCGTGGCTGCAGCCGGTGTGCGTCGCGTCGGCGTTCAAGTTCATGGCGATGCCGCTCATCACGCTCGCCGCCGGCCGCCTGTTCGGGCTCGGCGATGCCGCGCTGACGGTCGCGCTGCTGTTCCAGACGCTGCCGACGTCGTCGGCGTCCTACATCATGGCGCGCCAGCTCGGCGGCGACGCGCCGCTGATGGCCGGCATCACCGCGTTCCAGACGGTCGCCGCGGCACTCGCGATGCCGGTCGTGCTGACCGCGCTCGCGTCGGCGCCCGTGTTTCGCTGAAGACGCAGCACCGCTCCCATTCCCCTGAATCCGGTCTGCGAGCCGGCCATCGCGCGATTCGGCATCGTCTGCCGCGCGCGGTCGCTCACGCGTTGCCGCAGGCGCTCACCGAGATACTCCGTCACATGAACGCTCCCGCCCCGCCCGCCGCCCTCGTCGCCACCCGGCCGCACGCGGCCATCTACGTGAAGCTCACTCTCGTCGCGCTGTTCTGGGGCGGCACGTTCATCGCGGGCCGGATCCTCGCCGCGACGATGTCCGCGACCGCCGCGGCCACCGGCCGCTTCGCGATCGCCGCGCTGCTGCTGGTCGTGCTGACGTGGAAGATCGAAGGCGGGCTGCCGAAGCTGAGCGGCCGCCAGATCCTGACGACCTTCGGGCTCGGCGCGACCGGCATCTTCCTGTACAACGTGTGCTTTTTCGCGGCGCTGACGCGGATGCCGGCGGGGCGCACCGCGCTGTTCGTCGCGCTGAACCCGGTGGCCACCGCCGTGCTGCTGTCGATCGTCGTGCGCGGCGAACGCCTGTCGCTGTCGCGCTGGGCCGGCATCGCCGTCGCACTGTTCGGCGCGCTGGTCGTGATCAGCCGCGGCGATTTGCTGCGGGTGCTGACCGATCTCGGCAACACGTTCGGCGCAGGCGAACGCTTCATGCTGTGCGCGGTGCTGAGCTGGGCCGCCTATACCGTGATCGGCCGGTGCGCGCTCGACGGGCTGTCGCCGCTCGCGGCCACGACGTATGCGGCGCTGTGGGGCCTCGCGCTGCTGATCGTCGCGCACCTGTTCGGCTCGCCCGCCGACAGCGGTACGCCGCTGACGTGGCAGGCCGCCGCGTCGATGCTCTATCTCGGCGCGATCGGCACGGTGGTCGCGTTCGTCTGGTATTCGCAGGGGATCCGCGAACTCGGGCCGGCCCGCGCGGCCGTGTTCACCAACCTGGTGCCCGTGTTCGGCGTGCTGCTGTCGGTCGCGCTGCTCGGCGAGCCGTTGTCGCCGTCGATGCTGGCCGGCGGTGCGCTCGTGATCGCGGGCGTCGCGTTGACCAATCGGGCGAGGCGCTGACGCATTGGCGTGCGTACCTCGCGCCTAAGGGGACGGATGCAAATTCCGGAGCCGGACCATGACGGCCGTGGTGTAACACCCACGCGCGGCCGATGCGCCCCCCGATGTTCTCGCAGCCCCGCCAAAAACCGCCTATCGTGAATGGAGCGCCCCGTTCACCGCCACTCGACCCTGCGTCGCTCGCACTGGCGGTAACGGCACCGCGTTCCGGCACCATTCATCGCGATCCCGGCGCACGCTCGCCCGTGCACGATCGCGGCCGCCCACCGGATTACAGGAGGCCCTCATGAAAGCCGCGCTGCTCGTCAGCTCCGCCCTGCTCGCCATTGCATCCGCTTCGGCGTCGGCCCAAGGCTCGATCACGAAAGTCGAAAACGGCGCGCTCGTCGCCGCAAACGGGATGACCGTCTACACATTCGACCAGGACAAGCCCAACGCCGGCACCAGCGCCTGCACCGGCCAATGCGAATCCTTCTGGCCGCCCTACAAGGCCAGCGCGACCGATGTCCCGGTCGGCCCCTACACGCTCATCAAGCGCGATGACGGCAGCCCGCAATGGGCGTACAAGGGCAAGCCGCTGTACTTCTTCTCGAAGGACATGAAACAGGGCGACCGCAACGGCGACAACTTCAAGAACATGTGGCACGTGGTGGCGCCGTAAGCGTTCTGCGGCCTTCCGCCCCCTCCGCGCGGCCATGAAAAAGCCCGCTCCGATCGTCGATCGAAGCGGGCCTTTGCCCGTCATGCCGGCTGCAGGCAGCCGGCATGCGCGTCAGCGGTTCGACGGAAAGCTGAACACGGTGCCTTCGCGCACGCCGGCCGACGGCCAGCGCTGCGTGATCGTCTTGCGCTTCGTGTAGAAGCGCACGGCGTCCGGGCCGTACGCGTGCAGATCGCCGAACAGCGAACGCTTCCAGCCGCCGAACGAGTGGTATGCAACCGGCACCGGCAGCGGTACGTTGATGCCGACCATGCCGATCTGGATGTTGTCGCTGAAGTAGCGTGCGGCCTCGCCGTCGCGCGTGAACAGGCACGTGCCGTTGCCGTACTCGTGCGCGTCGATCAGCGCCATCGCCTCGTCGAGCGACTTCAGGCGGATCACGCCGAGCACGGGCCCGAAGATCTCGTGCTGGTAGATCGGCATGCCGGGCTTCACGTTGTCGAACAGGCACGGGCCGAGGTAGTAACCGCCGTCGTGACCGTCGACCTTCACGCCGCGGCCGTCGACGACGAGCGTCGCGCCCGCTTCCACGCCGGCTTCGACGAAGCCCGTCACCTTCTCGAAATGCTGCTGCGTGACGAGCGGGCCCATGTCGACGCCCGCGCCGTTGCCCGGGCCGACCTTCATCTTCTCGATCTCGGCCTTCAGGCCCGCGACGACCTGGTCGCCCGTCTCGTCGCCGATCGCGACGACCAGCGGAATCGCCATGCAGCGCTCGCCGCACGAACCGTACGCGGCACCCATCAGCGCGTTCACCGCGTTGCCGATGTCGGCGTCCGGCATCACGACCGCGAAGTTCTTCGCGCCGCCGAGCGCCTGCACGCGCTTGCCGTGCGCGCAGCCGGTCGAGTAAATGTATTCGGCGATCGGCGTCGAGCCGACGAAGCTCACCGCCTTCACGCGCGGGTCGGTCAGCAGCGTGTCGACCGCTTCCTTGTCGCCGTTCACGACGTTCAGCACGCCCGGCGGCAGGCCCGCTTCGAGCGCGAGCTCGGCCATGCGCAACGTCGACGACGGCGTACGCTCCGACGGCTTCAGCACGAACGTGTTGCCGCACGCGACGGCCATCGGCCACATCCACAGCGGCACCATCACCGGGAAGTTGAACGGCGTGATGCCGGCCGCGACGCCGAGCGCCTGGAACTCGCTCCACGAATCGATCGCGGGGCCGACGTTCTTGCTGTGCTCGCCCTTCAGCAGCTCGGGCACGTAGGTCGCGTATTCGACGTTCTCGATCCCGCGCTGCAGTTCGCCCATCGCATCGGCGAGCACCTTGCCGTGCTCGGCCGTGATCAGCGCGCACAGCTCGTCGGCGTGTTCCTCGAGCAGCGTCTTGAAGCGGCTCATCACGCGGGCGCGCTTCAGCGGCGGCGTGTTGCGCCAGGCCGGGAACGCGGCCTGCGCGGACGCGATCGCGGCTTCGACGGTCAGCTTGTCGGCAAGCGCGACGCTCTTGTGCGATTCGCCGGTGGCCGGGTCGAACACCGGCTGGACGCGGCTGCCGCCGTCGACGCGCTTGCCGTTGATCAGGTGGCCGACGGTGGAAGTTACGTTGCTGTCGTGTTTCATCTCGTTCAGGCTCTTTCGTGAATTCGGTTGTCGCTCAGGGCAAGCCGCGGCTCAGTCCACTTCGTTCAGTGCGTCGGACAGCGCGTTGACGAGGTTGTCGATCTCGCGCTTCTCCGAGATGAACGGGGGCGCCAGCTGGATCGTGTCACCGCCGTAGCGCACGTAGAAACCCTTTGCCCAGCAGCGCATCGCGATCTCGTACGGGCGCCGTGCCGGCTCGCCCGGCAGCGCCGCGATCGTCAGGCCGGCTGCCAGCCCGTAGTTGCGGATGTCGGTGATGTGGCGCTGGCCCTTCAGCCCATGCACCGCGGCCTCGAAATGCGGCGCGAGATCGCGCACGCGGGCCACCGCGTCTTCCTTCACCAGCAGGTCGAGCGCCGCGACGCCGGCCGCGCACGCCACCGGGTGCGCCGAATACGTGTAGCCGTGCGGGAACTCGAGCATGTACTCGGGGCCGCCCGCGGCCATGAACGTGTCGTAGATTTCCTTCGTCGCGATCACGCCGCCGAGCGGCTGCACGCCGTTCGTGACCTGCTTCGCGAAGTTCATGATGTCCGGCACCACGCCGAATGCGTCGGCGCCCGTCATCGCGCCGGCCCGGCCGAAGCCCGTGATGACTTCGTCGAAAATCAGCAGGATGTCGTGCGCGGTACAGATGTCGCGCAGCCGCTTCAGGTAGCCCTTCGGCGGCACGACCACGCCCGCCGAACCGGAGAACGGCTCGACGATCACGGCCGCGATGTTCGATGCGTCGTGCAGCGCGATCAGTTCGAGCAGGCGGTCGGCCAGCTCGGCGCCGTGCTCGGGCATCCCGCGCGAGAACTTGTTTTCAGCCAGTTGCGTGTGCGGCAGGAAGTCGGCGTCGAGGCCCTGGCCGAACAGCTTGCGGTTCGGCCCGATCCCGCCGACCGAGATACCGCCGAAGTTCACGCCGTGATAGCCCTTCTCGCGGCCGATCAGGCGCGTCTTCGTGCCCTTGCCCTTCGCGCGCCAGTAAGCGCGGGCCAGCTTCAGCGACGTATCGGCCGCTTCCGAACCCGAACCCGTGAAGAACACGTAGTCGAGGCCGGCCGGCGTCAGGTCCTTGATCTTGTTCGCGAGCTCGAACGATTTCGGATGGCCGAACTGGAACGCCGGCGCGTAGTCGAGCTGCGCGACCTGGCGGCTCACGGCTTCGACGATTTCCGTGCGGCCATGACCGAGACCCGTGCACCAGAGACCCGACAGGCCGTCGAAGATCTTGCGGCCTTCGGCGTCCGTGTAATACGCGCCCTTGCCCGATACGATCATGCGCGGATCGGCCTTGAACTGGCGGTTGGCCGTGAACGGCATCCAGTGCGCGTCGAGCCACGCGGCATCGGTGCGGAGGTTGGTTTCGTCCTGCTGGGCGGTGGTGATGTCGGTCATGTCGGTCGGCGCGTGGCGCCCCTCCTCCTTATGTTGATATTGCACATTGTCGGGAGGCCAATTAGTCTTTTGAATATCGCAATATCAATGTTCACTTGCGCATCTATGCAAGCAAAGAAACCGAAGAGTCGCGCGCTGCTCGGGCAGCTCAGCGACATGGATCTCCGCCTGCTGCGGGTCTTCAAGGGCGTCGTGCAGTGCGGCGGGATGGCCGCGGCCGAACTGGAACTGAATATCGGCATCTCGACCATCAGCCGGCACGTGAAGGATCTGGAAACGCGCCTCGGCCTCGTGCTGTGCCGGCGCGGCCGCGCGGGCTTCACGCTGACGCCCGAGGGCCAGACGGTGTACGAGGAGACGTTGCGGCTGCTCGCGTCGATGGAAGCATTTCGCAGCAGGATCGACGGCATTCACGACCGGATGGGCGGCGAACTGCACATCGCGGTATTCGACAAGACGGCCACCAATGCGAACGCGCGGCTCGGCGACGCGATCCGCCAGTTCGCCGACGAAGCGCCCGACGTCGCGCTGAACCTGCATGTCGCGTCGATCAACGAGGTCGAGCGCGGGATCATCGACGGCAGCTATCAGGTCGGGATCATTCCGGCGCACCGAAACTCGGGCAGCCTCGTGTATTCGGAGCTGTTCGACGAACGGATGCTGCTCTACTGCGGCCGCCAGCATCCGCTCTACGATGCGCCGCACGGCAAGCTCACGTGGACGACGATCGGCAACCATGCGTTCGCGGGCCTCGGCTTCCATTCGCCGAACATGGAGCTGAGCCATCGCGCGAAGCTCACGCGCAGCGCGACCGCGTCGGACCAGGAGTCGATCGCGACGCTGATCCTGTCCGGCCGCTATCTCGGCTTCCTCCCCGACCATTACGCGGAAAGCTTCGAAAACAAGGGGCTGATGCAGCCGATCGCGCCGCACCGGTTCAATTACCGGTGCCGGTTCGTGAGCCTGCTGCGGCGCTCGCCGCGGCCGTCGCGGGCGGCGCTGCTGTTTCAGTCGTGTCTGGAAGCCGCGCATGCGGCGGCGCGGCCGGAGGTGTAATGATCTTCGTGGCTGAGTGGCTGAGTGGCTGAGTGGCTGAGTGGCTGAGTGGCTGAACGGCTGAACGGCTGAACGGCTGAACGGCTGAACGGCTGAACGGCTGAACGGCTGAACGGCTGAACGGCTGAACGGCTGAACGGTCGGGTAGCCTACGTCGGTTTCACTGCCGGTCAAGCGCTGTCGCCCGTACCCGCCTGCGCACGCATCCGCCTCACGTAATGCGTCGCGACGAGCGCCGCGGCAAAACCGGACATCGCGCCGACACCGAGCGCCCAGCGCGGGCCGAGATGATTCGCGACCCAGCCGGCCACCGGCGCGCCGATCGGCGTGCCGCCGAGCGCCACCGCGAGACGCAGCGCCATCACGCGGCCACGCATCGCCGGCTCGGTCGACAGTTGCACCAGGCTGTTGGTCGAGTTCATGAAGGTGATCGCGGCGATCCCGGTCAGCACGAGAGCGGCGCCGAACAGCCAGTAGCCCGGCGCCAGCGCCGCCAGCGTGCAGCCGAGCCCGAACAGCGCCGCGCCGATCCACAGATGCCGGAAGCGCGGCCGGTCGCGGCGAGCCGCGAGCAGCGCACCGGTAATCGTGCCGACGGCCATCATCGACGACAGCACGCCGAAGCCGCGCGCGTCGACATGAAACACGCTGGCCGCCATCGTCGAGATGAACAGCTGGAAATTGAGCCCGAACGTGCCGATCAAGAACAGCATCACGAGGATGGCCTTCAGGTCCGGGCGCTGCCACACGTAGCGGAACCCGTCGAGCAGGCTCCCGCGCGTGCGGCCGGCCCGCGCATGCGCGCGCAGCTCGTCGGCACGCAGCATCGACAGCGACGCCAGCACCGCGACGAAGCTGAGCCCGTTGAGCAGGAACGCCCAGCCGGTGCCGACCGACGCGATGATGAAACCGGCCGCCGCCGGCCCGATCATCCGCGCGGCGTTGAACGACGTCGAGTTGAGCGCGACGGCGTTCGCCAGCTCCCGATCGGCGACCAGCTCGGCAACGAACGTCTGCCGCACCGGCGCATCGAACGCCGACGCGCACCCGAACAGGAACGCGAACAGATACACGTGCCACAACTGCGCGACGCCGGTCACCGTCAGCAGCCCCAGCAAGAGCGCGAGGCCGCCCATCAGCGCCTGCGTCGCCATCAGCAGCTTGCGCTGGTCGAAACGGTCGGCCGCATAACCCGTCCACGGCAGCAGCAAAAGCTGCGGGCCGAACTGCAGCGACATCACGATACCGACGGCCGACGCGTCGTGATGCGTGAGCTGCGTGAGGACGAGCCAGTCCTGCGCGGTGCGCTGGATCCACGTACCGATGTTCGACACCAGCGAGCCGATCGCCCACACGCGATAGTTGAAGCTGCGAAGCGAGCGGAAGACGCCCGCCGCCGGCACGCTCATGGCCGCTCCCGGTCGGGCTCGTTGCCGCCGTGCAGCTCGCCGAAGCGCCGCGCAAGGAACAGGCCGAGCGCGAGGATGCCGAGGCCGAATGCCGCCGCGTCAGCCGTGACGCGGAGATCGAAGTCGCCGACTCTGCACACCAGCACATAAGCAATCACGAGGTTCGCGACGCCCCACACGACATTCACGGTGGACGACGACAACCCGCGCCCGGGCGGATTCGCGAACGGGGTCTGGAATGGCTCGCCGCGCAATCCGCTGACGAGATGCGGCACGACGTTCGCGAGAAACGCGCCGCCGAAGAAATACGACACGAGATGCGGGAGGTTCATGTTGGGGTTGTCCTTTCGGCGAGCGGAGCGAGGCGGTTTACGGACGCGCCGGCTCCTGGAATTCGGCGAGCCGCTGCAGCAATTTCACGGCCGACGCGAGCTCGGCCTGCTCGGCCTCCGACAGCTGCGCATGCAGCGCGCGGAACAGCCAGTCGTCCTTGGCCGCACGGTTGGCCTGCAGCACCTTGCGGAAACCGGGCGTGAGCGCGATCAGCGTCTGCCGGCCGTCGGTGGGATCGGGCTCGCCGCTGACGGCGCCCAGCGTCTCGAGCGTCGCGACCGTCACGCGCATCGACTGCGGCCGCACGCTTTCGGCGCGCGCGAGCGCCGACACGGTCGCGGGGCCGTCGCGGTCGAGCCGCAACAGCACCGATTTCTGCGACGAGGTGAGGTCGTTCGGGTGGATCTGCTCCCGCATCCGCCGCATCAGCTTGCCGACCGAGATGCGAAGTTCGCCGGCAAGGCCGGCCAGCGGGAGCGCTTCGGAGGGAGGCAATGGCGTCTTCATGAATTCAAGATATCAGATATACAGTAAAACTGTACAGTTTAACTGCATATTTCAGGCTGTAAGGATCGCGTCGTCGCGTGCGCTCGAACGAACCGATGCGAAATGTCCCGTTCGGCCGCGCGAGCCGGCTCTGCGATAATGCGGGCTCCCCATTTCCGCTCCGCCGCCCGCCATGACGCAGCCGTCCGCCCCGCTCTCCACCGACCTGCCGCCGATCTCGTGCCTGCCCGGCGACGCGCTGCCGTGGCTGCCGATGAGCGCCGACCTGCCAGGCCTGGCGATCAAGTATCTGCACATCAATGCGGCCGAGGACACGCTGACCGCGCTGCTGAAGATGCCGGCCGGCGGCACGCTGCCGCGCCACCGTCATGAAGGCGAGGTGTTCGTCCATACGTTGCAGGGGGCGTGGCGCTACCGCGAATACGACTGGGTGGCGCACGCGGGCTCGACGGTGCTCGAACCGGCCGGCTCGGTGCATACGCCGGAAACGCTCGGCGCGCCGGGTGAGGACGTGATCACGCTCAACGTGATGCGCGGCGATCTCGTGCTGCTCGACGACGACGGCCGCGAGACCGCGCGCGAGAACTGCCGCGTCGCGCTGCTGCGCCAGCGCAAGCATGCGCGTACGGCGCCGAACGACGCTGCGCCGTTCGTCACCCGGTAACGCAGGCGCCACCGTCGCGGCACGATCCGCGTGGCGCTCGCGCCCCCTGTCGACCGGATGGCCGCCGGTGCGCTGCGCCGGGCGACCCGGTCG
The DNA here is from genome assembly GCF_011753045.1 of Burkholderia sp. Ap-955. NCBI lineage: Bacteria > Pseudomonadati > Pseudomonadota > Betaproteobacteria > Burkholderiales > Burkholderiaceae > Burkholderia > Burkholderia sp. Ap-955. Next base: position 3,171 of record NZ_VWWH01000041.1, on the reverse strand, counting down.
TTATCGAAAGCGCCGGAAAAATGTCCGGATATCGTCGGCCAGCCGGTCCGGCTCTTCCATCGCCGCGAAATGGCCGCCGCTCGGCATGTCGGTCCATTGCACCACGTCGAACACGCGTTCGAGCCAGCTGCGCGGCGGACGGCTGATTTCCTTCGGAAAGCGCGCGAACGCGACGGGCACCGTCACGCGTTGCCCGGCCGCGAAGCGCAGGGGCTGCAGCCGGTTTTCCCAATACATCTGCATGGATGAGCCGATGCAGCCGGTGAACCAGTAGAGCGAGATGCCGGTCAGCAGCGTATCGTGCGAAAACCGCCGTGCGACGTCGCCGTCGCAATCGCTCCATGCGTGGAATTTCTCGGCGATCCACGCGGCCAGTCCGGCCGGCGAATCGTTGAGCGCGACGGCCAGCGTCTGCGGCTTCGTCATGTGCACATGCGCGTATCCGCCTTCCAGCGCGGCCCACTCGCCGCGCTGCGTCACGAAGGCCCGTTCGTCGTCGGTCAGCGGCATAGCCGCGTCGGTCGGCGGTTCGTAGCTGCCGGGCAGGTAGTTCAGATGGATGCCGTCCACCCGGTCGGCATGCCGCGCGCCGAGCGCGATCGACACGCCTGCGCCGAGATCGCCGCCTTGTGCGCCGAAGCGTCGATATCCGAGGCCGGACATCAACGCCGCCCAGCAGTCGGCGACCTGCCATGCCGACATGCCGGGTGCCGTCGGCGCGGGCGAGAACAGGAAGCCGGGCAGCGACGGTACGACGACATCGAATGCGTCGTCAGGATCGCCGCCGAATGCCGCCGGATCGCAGAGGCGATCGATCAGCGCGTCGAATTCGAACACGGAGCCCGGCCAGCCGTGCGTGATGACGAGCGGATAAGGTTTCGGTCCCGCCCCACGCCGATGGATGAAGTGCACGCGCTGCCCGCCTGCGTCCGCGACGAACTGCGGCAACCGGTTCAGCGCACGCTCCACCGCACGCCAGTCGAAGCGCTCAGCCCAGTACTCGGTCAGTTCGCCCAGCCACGCGCCGTCCACACCCTGCTGCCACGGCTCGGCGGGTGTGAGCACCGGCGGGCGACGGGCACGCAGGCGCCGGCGCAGGTCATCCAGCGCGTGATCGGGTATCGCGATGTCGAACGGCTCGGCGTGCATGGTGTCTCCTCACGAAGCGTGCCGGAGATTCTGCGCGATTTTTCCGACGCGCGCTGGCGTCTCGCGCCTGCGGGCATCAGCCCGCTTCCCGCTCATCCGTACGCGCGTCGCGCCGCATCGCCTGCGGCGGGACGCCGAACCCGCGCACGAACGCCTCGCGCATGTGCCGGCGGTCGCGAAAGCCGTTTTCCTTCGCGATCACGTCGAGCGAATGGCGGCTCTGCTCGATCATCAGTCGCGCCCCCTCCAGCCGCAGCCGCTCGATCGCCTTCGCTGGCGACTGCCCCGTTTCGAGCGTGAACACGCGGCTGAACTGGCGCGGGCTCAGGTGGACGGCTTCGGCAAGATCCTCGACGGTCAGTGCGCGACCGAGATTCTGCCGCGCGTAGTTCAGCGCGTTCTGGATCCGGTCGGATTTCGGCGCGAGCTCCAGCATTTCCGAATGCTGCGACTGGCCGCCGGCGCGCCGCTGGTGCATCACGAGCTTGTGCGCGACCGACCGGGCGGCATCGGCGCCGAGATCCTTTTCCACCATCGCGAGTGCGAGGTCGAGGCCGGCCGTCATCCCGGCCGACGTCCAGATCGGGCCGTCGACGATGTAGATCCGGTCGTCCTCGACGCGTATCTCCGGATAGCACCGCTGCATGTCGCGGCCGAACGCCCAGTGCGTCGTCGCGCGGCGCTGTGCCAGCAACCCGGCTTCGGCCAGCACGAACGCGCCCGTGCAGATGCCGGCGATCCGCCGCGCGCGTGCATGGGTGCGGCGCAGGAACGTGACGACGCCGGCCGGCGCCGGCGAAGCGAGCGGATCGTTGACGCCCGCGACGATCCACGTATCGACGGCGATCCGCCCGCGCAGCGCGTGCGTGGCGACCGGCAGCCCGAGCGACGAGCGCACGTCGCCGCCGTCGACCGAATAGTTGGCCATCTCGTAGAACGGCTCGCTCATGCCCATGTTCGCGTACTCGAACACCGATTGCGCGGCGAGCGCCATGATCTGGAAGCCGTCGCTGATCAGAAAGCCGATGCGGTGCATGTGGGTTCTCCCGTCCCGGGCGAGTCGGCCACCCGATGTCCTGAATCATACCCATCTACGTCATTTGTGTCGCAGCGATTCGAGACCAGAATGGCTTCACGCCATCCGGCCATTTCCATCGAAACGGAGCACATCATGACGCAAACACATCGCGGTACCGCCCTCATTACCGGCGCCTCGTCGGGCATCGGCGCCGTCTACGCGGACCGCCTCGCGCGCCGCGGCTACGACCTGATCCTGGTCGCGCGCAATCGCGACCGGCTAGCCGCCCTCGCCGACCGCATCACGAACGACACGCAGCGCAGCGTCGAGATCATCGACGCCGACCTCAACGACCGCGCCGCACTCGCCGCCGTCGAGGCGAAGCTGAAGCAGGATGCGAGCATCACGCTGCTCGTGAACAACGCGGGCATCGGCACGCATGCACCGCTGCTCGACAGCGACGTCGACGCGATGACGCGAATGATCGACCTCAACGTGACCGCGCTCACCCGCCTCACCTATGCGGCGGTGCCCGGTTTCGTCGCCCGCGGCAACGGCGCGGTGATCAACATTTCGTCGATCGTCGCGATCTCGCCGGAAACGCTGAACGGCGTGTACGGCGGCAGCAAGGCGTTCGTGCTCGCGTTCAGCCGGTCGCTGCATCACGAACTCGCCGACAAGGGCGTGCAGGTGCAGGCCGTGCTGCCCGGCGCGACCGCCACCGATTTCTGGCAGACGGGCGGCCTGCCGCTCGAGCACCTGCCGAAGGAAATCGTGATGTCGGCGACCGACATGGTCGACGCGGCGCTGGTCGGCTTCGATCGCGGCGAACTCGTGACGATCCCGTCGCTGCACGCGGGTGACGAATGGACCGCGTACGAGGCCGCGCGCCGCACGATGGCGCCGCACCTGTCGGCCGACACGCCGGCGCCGCGCTATACCGCTGCGCGCTAGTCGCCGGCGGCGCCCGCGCCGCGCGGTGTGGCGCGCACGCCCAGCAGCAT
>NZ_VWWH01000040.1:0-61432 GCF_011753045.1 Burkholderia sp. Ap-955 | reverse complement strand
AGGGAGAGGACATGAGTGAATTCCTGAAAACGTGATCGGACGCCGCCGGACACGAGCGCGCGCCGCGCGCGGACGGCGCGGCACGCGGCCCGGCCGCGGACGGCACGCGCGCCACCGGGGCGCGCGGACGACATCAATCAGATCGGAGCGTTTTCAGGCGGGGCGCGAGGCTGCGCGAGACGGATGCCCTTTCGAGGAAAATCGGGAATGGCCGGCGCGGCGGCGCGATAAGCAAACGTCCGCACGAAGCCCGGCAGCGCGGGCAGGCTCGACCCGAGCGCCACGTTCGCCGCGAAGCCGGGACAGTACACGCAGTGCGGCACACCGGCATGGTCGAACGACGACGTATCGTGATCGCCGCCCGCCTGCGCGAGCACGACCTGGCGGGCGCCCGCTGCACTGCACAACTCGAGCGTGAGCTCGCCGGAGCCGCTCGATGCAAGACGCGCATAGCCGATGACGGGCGACAGTACGTTCAGTACCAGCGCCAGCCATACGAGGCCGATCCATCGCGTCGTTTGTTTCATCGCGGTCCAGAAAAAGTGCGCGCGAGTATAACAAGCGGCCCGATTGTTACCGATTCCGCACGATGCAATAGTCGGCATCGCAGCGCGCGTCAGAGCGCATGTGCCGTTAATACAACAGAGACAAAATCTAACGATTCGCCACTGGCATAAATCCAAGCACGAGGTTGATAATTATCGAACCTGCTGGAGAAATCACCATGGACGAAAGACCAACTCGCATGCCACCGCCGGAGCAAGTGATGAGCCCGGATCCGGAACCCGTCGGCGTGGAATTCCTCGCCGAATTGCCCGACCACGTGCGGGCATTCTTCGACGAGCAGCACAAGCTGTACTCGCCGAAGTGAACGCCTGTTCGGTTCTGTAACCGCCACGTGTCGATCATCGCTATCGTGCGGTTCATCACTGCGCATCGCGCGCAATTCGCCTCGCACCCGGGCCGCAACAGCCTGACGGTGCCGGATCAGCTCGCCTGCTGATTCTCTGGTCGCTGCGCTACGCCGCGCGACTGTCTTCGTCTATCCTTCTGGTTTTCCATGTCCGGTCCGTCCGGCTCTCCCGATCGTTCCGATGAAGCAAGCCATTCGTGCCAGCCTCGCTGTCGCCGCGCTCGGCGTCGCCCTCTTTTCGTCCCCGCACATCGCCAAGGCAGACGGTGACGACACCGCCCTCACCAACATCGTCGCGCTCGCGTCGCAGCGCCTCGCGCTCGCCGAACCGGTCGCTCGATGGAAATGGGCGAATCACAAGGCCATCGAGGACCGACCGCGCGAAGCGGAACTGCTCGCATCGGTCGAGAAGCGCGCGGCACAGGCCGGCGTCGATCCCGCGTTCGCACGGACGTTCTTCGAGGATCAGATCACCGCGAGCAAGGATGTGCAGAACGCGCTGTTCGCGACCTGGCGCGCGACGCGGTCGCCGGAAGGCACGCCGCCCGATCTCGCGACCAGCACGCGCCCGGCGCTCGACCGGCTGACGCAGAAAATGCTCGCGGGGCTCGTGCAGGTTGCACCGCTGCGGGATGCGCCTGATTGCCAGGCGCGGCTCGCGCGCAGCATCGCCAACTGGAAGACGCTCACGCGCTACGACGCCACGCAAACACGGGCACTCGACACTGCGCTGTCGCACATCTGCTCGGCCGGCGGCGCAAGCGCGATCGGCTGACGACAGCGGGCGCGGGTCACGCGACCGCGCCTGATTAACCCGCCTGCCCCGCAGGCGTGAGCGCGGCGAGCGGAATCAGCTGCAGGCCGCGTGCGAGATGCGTCTGCAGCAGGCGGTGGGTGAAGGGTTCGAACGCAACGTCCGTCCCGTCGGCCGCGAGTTGCGCGGCCGCGTCGAGCGATTCCGCCGCGCCGAGATAGCGCCAGCCGTCGATCACATGAAACAGGCGGCGCTCGCCGCTCGCCTCGAATGCGACCGCACCTTCGAACGGCCAGGGCGCAGCGCCGGCACGGGTGTCGGCCGCGGGGCGCCGGTTGTACGACGGGCGCAGCCGGGCAATCCATTGTGCCTCGGCCAGCATCGCCCCCAGCTCGTTACCGGTCTCGCGCCACTCGACCCGCCGCACCTGCTGCGCCAGCCGCATTTCCTTCGACGAACGGCGCTCGCCCGTCAGCAGCGCGCGCAACCGCTGCCGCACACGTACGCTGCGGCCAACATACAGCGGCGCGTCATCCTCCCCGAACAGGGCGTACGCACCGCAGCCGGCCGGCGCGGTATCGAGCCAGGCTTCGGTCAGGTCGCCGCCCAGACGGAAGTGGCGCGTCGTGCGCGCGATCTGGTCGCGCAGCCGCTCGAGCGGCACGATGTCGTGCAACAGCCGCCAGAACTGCCACAGCAGGTCGGCATCCGCCAGCGCCCGATGGCGCGCAGCCGGCACGAGGCCGTGGCGCTCGATCAACGCATCGAGCCCGTGCCGCGACTCACGCGGGAACAGCGCTCGCGACAGCCGCACCGTACACAGCACATCGGGATTGAACGCGAAGCCGGCCCGCTCGAATTCGGCCCGCAGGAAGCCACGGTCGAAGCTCGCGTTGTGCGCGACGAAAAGCTTGCCGTCGAGCCGCTCGAACAACGCCGGCGCCAGCGACGCAAATGACGGCGCGTCGCGCACCATCTCGTCCGAAATGCCCGTCAGTTGCTGGATGAACGGCGGAATCGGCTGCCCCGGATCGACGAGCGTCGTCCACGTCGACACGCCGAATGGGCCGATTTCGACCACGCCGATTTCGGTGATGCGGTGTTCGGCGGGCGAACCGCCAGTGGTTTCAAGGTCGACGAAAACGAGCGGCTGTTCGCTGGCGGGATCGGACGGACGGGGGGAATCAGACATGAAAAGACTGGGAAACGATGCTTCCGTGAGTATGCACCGGCATTCGGGGTCGCGGCCAGCCCGAACCGAAATGTTCCGTCCCCGCAAAACAAAAAGCCCCCGCGATGCGGGGGCCGGACGTGATCGGCAATGCGTGGCGCGTCAGACCGCCTGGATATTCGCTGCCTGCTTGCCTTTCGGCCCGACTTTCACGTCGAACGAAACACGCTGGTTTTCCTTCAGCGTCTTGAAGCCGTCCATCTTGATTTCGGAAAAGTGTGCAAACAAATCTTCACCGCCATTGTCCGACGTAATAAAGCCGAAACCTTTAGCATCGTTAAACCATTTCACGATACCGGTATCCATGTCTTCGTTCCCCACTCGATTAGATCCAAAAAAGCTATTTTTATAGCCGTTTCCCGAAATCCCGAAACATTGCGCCAGCACCTGCACCAGCACCAGCACGCCGCCCGAGGACGGAGTGCTGACTTTATAAATTGGACAATCCGGGTGCGTCAAGGAAATTTTTGACGATCGTTTTATCAAAAAAGTGCTAATACCACTGGAATCGGTACACTGCCGCCTTTGATTAATTGATTCGCATCAAAAACCTGTCAACATTACCGGGATCGGAGCATTAATAATCTTGGCCGAGAAAATCCTACCGGGGACAAATCGGCTCGGTAAATTCCTCGGGTTTTTTCCGGGTTGCGGAAATCCGAGGACATTGCGATGCTCAGTTAACGTCGGAAGGAAGGAGAAGGTCATGTGGCTGGACGGAATCAAGCGCTTCGCGAGCCGGCTCGGACGCGTACACCGCAAGTCCCGCGCCCTGGCCGAGTCAGCGTCCTCGCGCGAAGCGCCGTGCGACACCGAATTCGATACGACCTGGCACGGCGATCACTGGCAGAACCTGCTCTCGTCGCCTCTCGATGCCCGTCACTATGTGATGGAAGACTGGACATACACGCCGCCCCCCAATGAAGCCAAGGAGGCCGCACCTGCGGCCAAGCGCAAGCGGCGCTCGTTAGCGCAATAGCGCGCGGACCGACGGGGCAAAAAAAAAAGCGCGACTGGGAAGTCGCGCCGACAAAGGTTTGGAGATCTTTTCCGTCAACGAAAAAGTCTGCTTCGGAAAGCAGAGATCGCAGTATAGCGAGAGAACAACCTTTCATTAGCCATGCTCCACACAAACCTCTATTGCCGATGTGTCAATAATCGGATCACGGCCACCCCCGCCTCCTGCTGACCGTTTGTCGCGCTCGCGCAACGCCCGCTACGTAGTCCTGATCGCTGTTTTTCTTCGCTGCACCGCCACAAACCCTTGATGGACAATCGTTTGCGCCGCATTGTCAATCTTTGCGGATTCCAAAATATACTATTGCTTAAAGCGCATCATTCCCGCGCTCCACGCACTCCGTACACTGCAGATGGCTTTTTGATAAGCGCACCGCCGCTCTGCCGGACCGGCCGCAACGTCAAGCACAACATGCCAGTCCGCAGCAGGTTCGATCGACATCATCCTGTTTGGAGACAGATCCATGAAAAAAACCCTGATCGTCACCGCGTTGTCGGGTGTATTCGTTACGGCAGCTCACGCCCAAAGCAGCGTGACGCTCTATGGCCTGATCGACGCAGGCATCACCTACACGAACAACCAGGGTGGCCACAGCTCGTGGTCGGAACGCAGCGGCCAGATCAACGGCAGCCGCTGGGGCCTGCGCGGTACGGAAGATCTCGGTGGCGGCCTGAAAGCAATCTTCGTGTTGGAAAACGGCTTCAACATCGCCAACGGCACGCTCGGCCAGAATGGCCGCGAATTCGGCCGCCAGGCGTTCGTCGGCCTGTCTCAAGACCAGTTCGGCTCCGTCACCCTCGGTCGCCAATACGATAGCGTCGTCGACTACATCGGGCCGCTGTCGCTGACCGGTACGCAATTCGGCGGCACCCAGTTTGCCCACCCGTTCGATAACGACAACCTGAACAATTCGTTCCGGATCAATAACTCCGTCAAGTACACGAGCGTCAATTTCGGCGGCCTGAAGTTCGGCGCGTTGTACGGCTTCTCGAACAGCAACCAGTTCTCGAACAATCGCGCATACAGTGCGGGTGTGTCGTATAGCTACGCCGGCTTCAATATCGGCGCTGGCTACCTGCAGTTGAACAATGACATCTCGGGCCTCACGTCGGCTGCGGTCACCAACAGCGGCGGCGCGGTAGCAGGCGACAACACGTTCGTCGGCAAGCGGCAGCGCGTGTTCGGCGGCGGCCTGAACTACACGTTCGGCCCCGCGACGGCCGGCTTCGTCTTCACGCAAACGCGCGTGAACCGGGCGCTCGGCATCTCCGCGGGTGCCTCGGGCGTGTCGAGCGGCCTGGGTCTCGACGGCACGTTTGCCCGCTTCAACAACTACGAAGTGAACGCGCGCTACGCGCTCACGCCGGCCTTGTCGCTGGCCGGGTCGTACACATACACCGCCGGCTTCCTGGACGGTCGCCATCCGGGCTGGAATCAGTTCAACCTGCAGACCGACTATGCACTGTCCAAGCGGACCGACGTGTACGTGCAAGGCGTGTATCAGCGCGTCAGCACGGACGGCCTGGGCATCGGCGCCTATGTCAACGGCCTCGGTGGTGCTTCATCGACCAACAAGCAGATCGCGGTCACGGCCGGCCTGCGCCATCGCTTCTGAGCGACCGGCATTTCCGCCGCACGCCGGATGACGAAGCGCCCCATCGGGGCGCTTTTTCTTTGCCGGGTTGCGCCGTGCGCTGTTCAGGCGTTGCCCGGCGCCGGGTAACGGACGTCCAGCACGTCGATCGGCTGCGGGCCGGCCGGCGTCATCAGCATGACGGTATCGCCGATCTTCGCCTTGATCAGTGCGCGCGCGACCGGCGAAATCCAGCTGACACAGCCGTGATCGAGATCGACCTCGTCGATCCCGACGATCGTGATCGTGTGATCCTCGCCGTCCGGTGTCTCGTAATCGACCGTTGCGCCGAAAAACACCTGGTCGACATTCTCCTGCCGGCTCGCATCGACGACTTCGGCCAGATCGAGCCGCTTCGTCAGGAAGCGGATGCGGCGATCGATCTCGCGAAGCCGTCGCTTGCCGTAGATGTAGTCGCCATTCTCCGACCGGTCACCATTCGACGCGGCCCAGGACACGAGCCGCACGACCTCGGGACGCTCGACGTCGATCAGGTTCAGCAGTTCGTCCCTCAGCCGCTTGTGGCCGGCAGGCGTGATGTAGTTCTTCGCACCCGCCGGGATCGCGGGCTGGGCCTGGTCCAGATCGTCGTCGTCGCCGTCCGACTCTTTGACAAACGCCTTGTTCATGATGCAGATTCAACATGGATGACTGATGCTCCAAGGGTACACGAAGGGCGCCCCGGCAAGGTCATGGCACCTAATTTGCGAATAAGGCTTCCCTTTTTATACAACCCTGCTATACTTCCGCTTCTGCGTGCGGCTGTAGCTCAGTTGGATAGAGTACTTGGCTACGAACCAAGGGGTCGTGGGTTCGAATCCTGCCAGCCGCGCCACTTTTTCGAGGGCCTTCCCAACCGAAGGCCCTTTCAGTTCGAAGCAGTAGAAGTCTTGTTGTTGCGTGCGGCTGTAGCTCAGTTGGATAGAGTACTTGGCTACGAACCAAGGGGTCGTGGGTTCGAATCCTGCCAGCCGCGCCACTTTTTTGGGAACCTTCCCATCGCAGAAGGTTCCGACAGTTGAGAAGTACCGTTTTGCGTGCGGCTGTAGCTCAGTTGGATAGAGTACTTGGCTACGAACCAAGGGGTCGTGGGTTCGAATCCTGCCAGCCGCGCCACCTTAAAAGGGCTTTCCTCCGGGAAAGCCCTTTTTCTTTTCTGCCTCCCCCTCCCTGCTCACGACACAGCAACGTCCGGTTGCGTGGCGCCTTTTTTCCGAAGAACGTCGACCACACCGCACGTTCACGCCTCCGCCAGCACAAATGAAAACGGCGGCCATTGGCCGCCGTCGATCGATCGCCCATGCGGGCCAGGCATCAATAATCCTGCCGCTCGCGCTCGATGCGCATGCCGCCGTCGTGGCGCGCATGCGCACCGTCGTCGGTCGAACGCTCGCGCATGATCCGCATCACATCCGGATTGGTTCGCACGCGTCGCATCACGTTCGCGAGATGCACGCGGTCGCTGACCTGGATCACGAAGCGCAGCACCGTCGATTCGTGCGTCAGATCCTCGTCCATCGCGATATGCACGATGTTCGCATCGGCCGACGTGATGTCCGCCGCCACGCGTGCAAAGATGCCCTTCGTATTCTTCACGAGCGCCTTCACCGCGACATCGAACAGGCGGCCCGGCTGCGGCGCCCATTCGACGTCGATCCAGCGGCCCGGATCGCGGCGATGGATACGCTGCGCCACGCGGCAATCGGTCGTATGAATCGCCATCCCCAGGCCGATGCCGATGTAGCCCATGATCGCGTCGCCCGGAATCGGCCGGCAGCATGCGGACAACTGCACGGACATCCCTTCGGTGCCGGTAATCACGACCGGCGGTGCGTGGTGCGCGGGATGCCGCTCGGACTTCGGCAGATCGTCGTCCGCATCGCGGCCGCTCATCAGCACCTCGATGCGCTTGGCCATCACCGCGGCCACGCGTCGACCGAGGCCGATGTCCGCGAAGATTTCCTGACGGCTCTTGTTGCCCGTCCACTGCACGAGCTTCTCCCACACTTCCGGCTCGACATCGGCCAGCGCAAGACCGTAGCCCTTCAGGCTCTGGTCGACCAGCCGTTCGCCCAGCTGCACCGATTCGTTCAGGCGCATCGTCTTCAGGTAGTGCCGGATCGCCGAGCGCGCCTTGCCGGTACGCACGAAGCCGAGCCACGCAGGGTTCGGCTTCGAATACGGCGCCGTGATCACCTCGACGATGTCGCCGCTCTTCAGCTCGGTGCGCAGCGGCAGCAGCTCGTTGTTGATCTTCACGGCCACGCACTGGTTGCCGAGATCGCTGTGGATCGAATACGCGAAATCGAGTGCCGTCGCGCCACGCGGCAGCGCCATGATCTTCGACTTCGGCGTGAACACGTAGACCGCATCCGGGAACAGGTCGATCTTCACGTGCTCGAGGAATTCGCTCGAATCGCCGGCTTCGCTCTGGATGTCGAGCAGCGACTTCAGCCACTGATGCGCGCGCTTCTGCACATCGCTGAGATCCGCGCTGCCGTTCTTGTACAGCCAGTGCGCGGCGACCCCCGCCTCGGCGATCTCGTGCATCTTGCGCGTGCGCACCTGGAACTCGATCGGCGCGCCGAACGGGCCGACCAACGTGGTGTGCAGCGACTGATAGCCGTTGATTTTCGGGATCGCGATGTAGTCCTTGAACTTGCCGGGCACGGGCTTGTACAGCGCGTGCAGCGCGCCGATGCACGTGTAGCAGTCGAGCGGGCTGTCGACGACGACGCGAAAGCCGTACACGTCGAGCACCTGCGAGAACGACAGCTGCTTGTCGCGCATCTTGCGGTACACGCTGTAGATGGTCTTTTCGCGGCCGGTGATCTCGGCGTCGATCTTCGCATCGGCCATCGCGCGCTGCGCGGCTTCGAGGATCTTGCTGATCACTTCGCGGCGGTTGCCGCGCGCGGCCTTTACGGCCTTCTCGAGCGTCGCGTAGCGATGCGGGTTGAAGTTCGCGAAGCTCATGTCCTGCAGCTCGCGATACGTGTTGTTCAACCCGAGGCGGTGCGCGATCGGCGCGTAGATGTCGAGCGTTTCCCGCGCGACGCGGCGGCGCTTTTCCATCGGCACCGCGCCGAGCGTGCGCATGTTGTGCAGGCGGTCGGCGAGCTTGACGAGAATGACGCGCACGTCGCGTGCCATCGCGAGCAGCATCTTGCGGAAGTTTTCCGCCTGCGCTTCCTCGCGGCTGCGGAATTCCATCTTGTCGAGCTTCGACAGGCCGTCGACCAGTTCGGCGACCTTCGGGCCGAACCGTTCGGCCAGCTCGCTCTTGGTCACACCCTGGTCTTCCATCACGTCGTGCAGGAGCGCGGCCATGACAGCCTGCGCGTCGAGCTTCCAGCCGGCGCAGATTTCCGCGACGGCGACGGGATGGGTGATATAGGGTTCGCCGCTCTGGCGATATTGACCGAGGTGGGCTTCGTCACTGAAGTGGAACGCCGCCTTGACCTCTTTGATTTCTTCCGGAGGAAGATACTCGGCAAGCACGGCCGTCAGTTTCGCGATCGAAACGACGCCGTGCTTGCGCGGCTGCTCCGGTGTGGCGGTCGGCCCGAACAGATGCCGGAAGGACTGTTCGAGGACCGCGTCGATGTACTGGCGCGCAGGCGACTGGGCCATGGCTTCGGTGGTCGAATCCGCGGAGGCGGACGATGGGGTGGTGCTCATATTCGCCTCCAGGTCGAGTCGTTGCGCGCGTGGATTACATGGCTGGAACGGGCCGGATGCGCGTTACACCGGCACCTTCTTCAGCATCTCGACGCCGACCTGGCCGGCAGCGATTTCGCGCAGCGCGACGACGGTCGGCTTGTCGCGGCTTTCGATCTTCGGCGTATGGCCTTGCGCGAGCTGCCGCGCGCGATAGGTGGCGGCGAGCGCCAGTTCGAAGCGGTTCGGGATTTGCTTCAGGCAGTCTTCGACGGTAATGCGAGCCATGTTGGTAATTCCTTCTGAATATAGTCCTTATTCTACCTTATGTCCCTCGTCCCCCGCGTCATTCCGCGTGGGGCAGATGGATGCCGAGCTCGATGAACAGCTCCGTGTGTCGAGCGTACTGCGAAGCAAAACGCAGGCGCGTGGCCGCGACGATGCATTCGAGCTCCGCGAGGGCACGCTCGAAATTCTCGTTGATCACCACGTATTCCGCTTCCGACGCGTGCGCGATCTCGCTGCCGGCGGCCAGCAGGCGTCGCGTGATCACGTTCGGCTCGTCCTGGCCGCGCTTCTTCAGGCGCTCCTCGAGCGCGTCGAGCGACGGCGGCAGGATGAAGATGCCGACCGCGTTGCGGAACTGCTTCTTCACCTGCAGCGCACCCTGCCAGTCGATCTCGAGCAGCACGTCGTGGCCGTTCTTCATCTGCTCTTCGATCCAGACGCGCGACGTGCCGTAGTAGTTGCCGTGCACTTCCGCGCTCTCGAGAAATTCGTGCGCCGCGTGACGCGTGCGGAAATCCTCGACCGTCGTGAAGTGATAGTGCTGGCCGTCCTGCTCGCCCGGGCGCGGCTTGCGCGTCGTGTACGAGATCGACAGGCAGATGTCGTTGTCCTTCGACAGCAGCGCATTCACGAGCGTCGACTTGCCGGCGCCCGACGGCGCGACGACCATGAACAGGTTGCCGGGATAGACGCCGCCGTGCAGCGAATGCGACGCGTGAGCGTCGCGATGAGATTCCGTCATGTTGCTTTACTCCAGGTTTTGCACTTGCTCGCGCATCTGCTCGATCAACAGCTTGAGCGCCATCGATGCGTCGGCGAGTTCCTTCGCCGCCGCCTTCGAGCCGAGCGTGTTCGCTTCGCGATTCAGTTCCTGCATCATGAAGTCGAGACGCTTGCCGACGCGGCCGCCCTTCTCGATCACATGGCGCGTTTCGTTCAGGTGCGCGGTGAGCCGCGACAGCTCTTCCGCGATGTCGATCCGGATCCCGTACATCGTCACTTCCTGACGAATGCGCTCCGCGGCTTCCTCGCGCGTGACGATCGTCGAGCTGCCTTCGGGCGCCGCGATGCCGAGCGCCTCCTGCAGCCGTTCGACGATCTTCTGCTGGTGCTTCGCGATCAGCTCCGGCACGAGCGGCGTGATGCGCGCGACGATCGCTTCCATCTCGGTGACGTTCGACAGCAGCATCGTCGCCAGTTGCGCGCCTTCGCGCGAACGCACGACGACGAGCTCGCCGATCGCTTCCTTGCCGCACGCGAGCACTGCCTCGCGGATCGCATCAGCCGACACGCCGCTCTCGGCGATCACGCCGGGCCAGCGCAGGATCTCGCCCGCGCGCAGGCGGCCGACGCCCGGGAACGAGTCGAGCACGGAGCGCTCGAGCTCGGCGAGTTGGCCGAGCGCGGACTGGTTCAGCGCGCCCGCGCCGATGCTCTGCTCGCCGCGCTGCAGGTTGATGCGGATATCGACCTTGCCACGCGACAGCTTGTTCATCAGCATTTCGCGCAGCGCGGGTTCGCACGCGCGCACGTCGTCCGGCATCCGGAAATTCAGGTCGAGGAAGCGCGAGTTCACGGTGCGCAGTTCGACCGACACGCTGGTGCCGCCGTTGCCGGTGGCCGTCGCGAGTTCGCGCGTCGCGCTCGCGTAGCCCGTCATGCTGTAGATCATGGTTCGTCTCGCCGTCTGGGTGCCCTCGCGGGCGGGGATATGTCGAGGCGCCCGGCGCATCGGAAAGCGCGGGGCGGGAAGCGCGCATTATCCCATTTTTGCGGACCACCCCGCCGGGCACGCCCGCCGTTCGGCGCTAAAATCGGGGTTTCCTCTCGTTCCGCGATTCCCACATGACGTCCTCCGTTTCCCGCCCGAGCGGCCGCCGCGCCGACGCACTGCGCAAGGTCGCCCTTACGCGCCACTACACGAAACATGCCGAAGGCTCGGTGCTGGTCGAATTCGGCGACACCAAGGTGCTCTGCACCGCGAGCGTCTCCGAACGCGTGCCCGACTTCCTGCGCGATCGCGGGCAAGGCTGGCTGACCGCCGAATACGGGATGCTGCCGCGCGCGACGCACACGCGCAGCGACCGCGAAGCCGCCCGCGGCAAGCAGACCGGCCGCACGCAGGAAATTCAGCGCCTGATCGGCCGCGCGCTGCGCGCGGTGTTCGACCTGGAAGCGCTCGGCCCGCGCACGATCCACATCGACTGCGACGTGATCCAGGCCGACGGCGGCACGCGCACGGCGAGCATCACCGGCGCGTTCGTCGCCGCGCACGACGCCGTGTCGAAGCTGATCGCGGCCGGCAAGCTCACACGCTCGCCGATCACCGACCACGTCGCCGCGATCTCGGTCGGCGTGTACCAGGGCGCACCCGTGCTCGATCTCGATTACGCGGAAGATTCGCAGTGCGACACCGACATGAACGTCGTGATGACGGGCGCCGGCGGTTTCGTCGAAGTCCAGGGCACGGCTGAAGGCGTGCCGTTCTCGCGCGCCGAGATGAACGCGCTGCTCGACCTCGCGCAAGGCGGGATCGCCGAGCTCGTGCAGCGCCAGAAAGACGTGCTGGGCGCCTGACATGCCGGACGACCACACCATCGCGCCGCTGTCGCGCATCGTTCTTGCGTCGAACAACGCCGGCAAGCTGCGCGAATTCACCGCGCTGTTCTCGACGGTCGGCATCGAGATCGTCCCGCAGGGCGACCTTGCCGTGCCGGAAGCGGAGGAGCCGTTCGGCACCTTCATCGAGAATGCGCTGACGAAGGCACGCCACGCGTCGCGGCTCACCGGGCTGCCAGCGATCGCCGACGATTCGGGCCTGTGCGTGCGCGTGCTGCGCGGCGCGCCGGGCGTCTATTCGGCGCGCTACGCGCAGCGCGCGGGCCGCGGCAAGGGCGACGCGGCGAACAACGCGTATCTCATCGAGCAGCTGCGCGGCGTCGACGACCGGCGCGCATACTACTGCTGCGTGCTCGCGCTCGTACGCCATGCGGACGACCCCGAACCGCTGTTCGCCGAAGGACGTTGGGCAGGCGAAATCGTCGATACGCCGCGCGGCGATCACGGATTCGGCTACGACCCGTATTTCTACCTGCCGTCGCTCGGCGCGACGGCCGCCGAACTCGAGCCGGCCGTGAAGAACACGCACAGCCATCGCGCGCTGGCGCTGAAGGCGCTGCTGGCGCGGCTCGCGGAGGAAGCATGAGCACGTCCGATACCCGTTCGCCAACGGAGGCCGCATGAGCCAGGCCGCGGAAACCGGCGCGCGCGTCGTCGCGACCTTCACGTCGCCCGGCCAGGTGCGGCTCACGTCGCTGCCGCCGCTCGCGCTGTACGTGCATTTCCCGTGGTGCGTGCGCAAGTGCCCGTACTGCGATTTCAATTCGCACGAGTGGAAGGGCGAACGGTTTCCGGAAACCGAATATCTCGACGCGCTGCGCGCCGATCTCGAGCAGGCGCTGCCGCTCGTGTGGGGCCGCCAGGTGCATACGGTATTCATCGGCGGCGGCACGCCGAGCCTGCTGTCGGCGGCCGGCCTCGACCGGATGCTGTCCGACGTGCGTGCGCTGCTGCCGCTCGACGCCGACGCCGAGATCACGCTCGAGGCGAATCCGGGCACGTTCGAGGCCGCGAAGTTCGCGCAGTTCCGCGCCAGCGGCGTGAATCGCCTGTCGGTCGGGATCCAGAGCTTCAACGAGACGCACCTGAAGGCGCTCGGCCGGATTCACGACACCACGCAGGCACGCGCCGCGGTCGAGATCGCCGCGAAGAACTTCGACAACTTCAACCTCGACCTGATGTTCGCGCTGCCAAACCAGACGCTCGACGAATGCCGCACCGACATCGAGACCGCGCTGTCGTACGCGCCGCCGCATCTGTCGCTGTATCACCTGACGCTCGAGCCGAATACGCTGTTCGCGAAGTTCCCGCCGGTCGTGCCCGACGACGACGCGTCGGCCGACATGCAGGAATGGATTCACGCGCGCACGGCCGAGGCCGGTTACGGACGCTACGAAGTGTCCGCGTATGCGAAGCCGAATCATCAGTGCAAGCACAACCTGAACTACTGGCGCTTCGGTGACTATCTCGGGATCG
Source organism: Burkholderia sp. Ap-955 (assembly GCF_011753045.1). NCBI lineage: Bacteria > Pseudomonadati > Pseudomonadota > Betaproteobacteria > Burkholderiales > Burkholderiaceae > Burkholderia > Burkholderia sp. Ap-955. Next base: position 47,840 of record NZ_VWWH01000040.1, on the reverse strand, counting down.
GTGCGGGCGCACACACGAAGCTGTCGTTCCCGAACCGGATCCTGCGGCAGGCACGCTACAAGCATCCGGCGACCTTCATCGAGCACGCGATGGCCGGCACGGCCGTGCAGGAGGAACGTGAAGTCGGCGCACGCGACCTGCCGTTCGAGTTCATGCTGAACACGCTGCGGCTCGTCGAGGGCTTCCCCGTGCACAGCTTCGCCGAACGCACGGGCCTGCCGATGAGCACGATCGAGCCGGCGCTGCAGGAAGCGGAACGGCGCGGGCTGATCGCGCGCGATTTCGCGCAGATCGCGCCGACGCCGCTGGGCCAGCGTTTCCTCAACGACCTGCAGGAATTGTTCCTGCGCGACGATTGAAGGGATGAACCTCGCGGCATTTCGGTTACAATGCCGCCTCGTGTGGAAGCGTGGCCGAGCGGTTTAAGGCACCGGTCTTGAAAACCGGCGACGGGAAACTGTCCGTGAGTTCGAATCTCACCGCTTCCGCCAGGAAGTTCGCCAAACCCCGTCCATTCATCGAATGACGGGGTTTTTTGTTGGTCCGCGCACGCCCGTCCCCCACGTTCCGACACGTCGAGCCGGATGCCGCTACAATCCGGCGCTCCGATTCGCGAAACGGGAAACCCACGTCATGAAGCCCTTCATCGTCTCGTCGCTCGCCGCGCTGCTGGTTGCCGTCAGCACGCTGGCGACGGCCGACACCGCCGCCGGCAGCGACGCGCAAGCGTCGTGCGCGATCGCCTACGTGAGCGGCGTCGGCGGTTCGCCGCGCGGCCTGAGCGAATACCTCGCGAGCCCGTCGCCGTACAACTACCTGAAGGACAACGACCTCCAGTGCAAGGTGGGCGACGATGGACGCACGTCGAACTGCACCGGTGTGACCTACCTCCGGAACGAACAGGTCAGCGTGTACGACGATTCCGATCCGGCGACGCTGACCGTCGTGGCGCGTGTGGAACTCGACCACGGCCAGAAATACCCGGTGATCATCGTCGTGCAGCGCAAGGACGCGCGCTGCAAGCAATGATGCAGCGCCGCGCGCGAGCCCGTCCGCCGAAACGGCACGGGCGTTCGCGCCGGCCCTCGCGCGGCACCTGGGCTACGGGCACCGGCAGCGGCCCGCCATCGCATCGCACCGCGCCCGAAGCCATCCTCCCGGCCGGCCGCTCGATCACCTAGAATTCGATCAACACGGCGACACGACCGCCGCCGCGTACTCGATGCCGCGCGCGCCACCCCTGCGTGCGGTACACGGAGATCGCCATGACCGAACTGTCGACACCGGCGGAACACGTCGATTACGAAGGCTTCGAGGTCCATGTCGTGCCGGCCGTCGTGCCCGGCAACGACACGCGCTATACCTACACCGGCTACGTGTGCCATCCGGGTGCGAATCCCGCATTGCCCGGCCACGCGGTGCCCTTCCATGCGGACGGCGAGGAAAGCTTCGCGAGCCTCGATGAAGCCGTCCACGAAGCCGTGCACATCGGCAAGAGCATCATCGACGGTACGCACCCCGACCTGTCGATCCTGTCACTCGTGACGCACGGCTTCTGAACCGGGCGGCACGCATCGCCGAAGATGGCGCGCGCGGCCGCCGCGGTGCTGCCTGCGGCAACCCGCTGCGCTCGCGCCGGACCATCGCCACGCGCCTGCGTGCCACGCGCGTTCCTCGCGTTTCTTTCAACCTTGCAACACGCACGCCGGGATGCACACGTGCGGCAGTCACGCGAGCGTGCCGTCATATGTCACGTCACATCGCGATGCGCGAGCGCACGCCTTCTGTCATCAGCGATCGCATCATCCGGCATCGCCCGTTATGCGTTTCTCCCGATATCGGCTCGCGTCCGTGCGCCTATCATTTTTTTATAGTCACTTCCGGCTAGCCTCCCATGCGCCCACTTCCCCGTTTGCATGTCGACCGGCTGCGTGCAGTTGCGCTGACCGTCGTCGCCATGCTCGCGGCGTGCACGATCACGCCGCCTCCGTCGCTGCACTCGATCCTGACGATTCCGTCGATCACCCGCAGCGGCAACCTCGACCAGTACCGCGTCGAAGTCGCGCACCGTGTCGCCGAACGCAATCCGTCCGGCATGCTGCACGGCGTACCACAGGCCATGCTCCGCTCGCTCGTCGTCGTGGCCTTCACCGTCGATGGCAGCGGCCGGCTCGTCAACGCGTCCGTCTATCGCAGCAACGGCGACAGCGAAGCGGAAGCACTCGCGCTCGCGTCGCTGCGCCGCTCGGCGCCGCTGCCGCCGCCACCGTCGCGACTGCTCGACGGCAACGGCCGGCTCGAAATGATGGAAGGCTGGCTCTTCAACGACGACGGCCACTTCCAGTTGCAAAGCACCGCGTCGGCGCAGGCGCAATCGATCGACTGAGCGGTCGCCGCCCCGCGATTGGCGGTGCGCGGCGGCGCTGGCTATAATTTTCCGCAATCGCGCGGCCATCACGCCGCGCGCGCGTTCGTGCGCCCCACCCGGCATGCGAGCCGACCACGCCGGCACCGGGCGGCGGCGACGTACCCGTCTCCATCGTCGACCGGCGGGTGACGTCCGCGCCCCGGCGCGCGTCCACGCCGCCACCACATCATCCGCTCGGCTGCCCCCGGCAGGCATCCGCCTGCCCGACCGCACGCTCAGCCGACCGCCCCAACGACAAAACGGAGACATCCATGTCCGCATCCCCCCCGGCCGTTGCACACGCAACCGGTTCGGCCGGCGCCGTCAGCCACCGGCGCATCGTGTTCGCCAGCTTCATCGGCACCGCAATCGAGTTCTACGATTTCTACGTGTACGCAACGGCCGCCGCGCTCGTCATCGGCCCCGTGTTCTTCCCGCACGGCTCGGCGACCGCACAGGCGCTGTCCGCCTTCGTCACGTTCGGCATCGCGTTCATCGCCCGCCCGATCGGCTCGTTCCTGTTCGGGCACTTCGGCGACCGCATCGGCCGCAAGTCGACGCTCGTCGCATCGCTGCTGGTGATGGGCGTATCCACCACCGCCATCGGCTTCGTGCCCGGCTACGACGCGATCGGCGCGCTCGCGCCGGTGCTGCTGTGCGTGCTGCGCTTCGGCCAGGGGATCGGCCTCGGCGGCGAATGGGGCGGTGCCGCGCTGCTCGCGACCGAGCACGCGCCGCAGGGCAAGCGCGGCTGGTTCGGAATGTTCCCGCAGCTCGGGCCGTCGGTCGGCTTCCTGATGTCGAACGGGCTGTTCTTCGCGCTCGCGCTGTCGCTGTCGGACGAGCAGTTCCGCAGCTGGGGCTGGCGCATCCCGTTCCTGGTCAGTGCGGTGCTCGTCGCGCTCGGCCTGTACGTGCGGCTCAAGATCACCGAAACGCCCGCGTTCCAGGCCGCGCTCGATCGCAACGAGCGCGTGCGCGTGCCGGTCGCGACGCTGATCACGCATCACTGGCGGCCGACGCTGCTCGGTGCGCTCGCGATGGTCGTCTGCTATACGCTGTTCTACATCTCGACGGTGTTCTCGCTGTCGTACGGCGTGTCGGCGCTGCATATTCCGCGCCAGAGTTTCCTCGGCCTGCTGTGTTTTGCGGTCGTGTTCATGGGGCTCGCGACACCGCTGTCCGCATGGGCATCGGACCGCTTCGGCCGCAAGCCGGTGCTGGTGGTGGGCGCGATCGCCGCGCTGCTGTCGGGTTTTGCGATGGAGCCGCTGCTCGGCAGCGGCTCGATGCCGCTCGTCGCGCTGTTCCTGACGATCGAGCTGTTCCTGATGGGCGTGACGTTCGCGCCGATGGGCGCGCTGCTGCCGGAGCTGTTCCCGACCAACGTCCGCTACACGGGCGCGGGCGTCGCGTACAACCTCGGCGGGATCCTCGGCGCGTCGATCGCGCCGTATATCGCGCAACTATTGGCGGCGCGCGGCGGGCTGTCGTGGGTCGGCGGTTATGTATCGGTTGCGGCGGCAATCAGCCTGATCGGCGTGCTGCTGATGCGCGAGACGCGCGACGCATCGCTCGTCTGAGACTCCGGGGCGGCCCGGGTTGTGCGACGGTCGGCGCTGCCTATACTCGGTCCTGGGTGCGCCATTGCGCGCCCCCGGGATCCCGCCCCAAAGGAGCCGCCGCCATGAACATCCGCCTCGGCAATGCCGATCTCGTCCTGATCCTCGCGCTTGCGCTGGGCGGCGCGATCCTGCTCGCGATGCGCTTCCGGCCGCAGACGTGGCGCGGCCTCGTGTTCGAGGCGCTGCTGGCGAATCTGGCGGCCGTCGCCGCCGTCGTCACGGTCGAGGCGCTGCTCGCCTGAACCGGCACACCCCGCTTCGTCAGGCGGTCAGCCGCGCGCGCAGCGCGCCGTAGGCCGGGCCGACCGTATCGATCGCGTCCAGCGCCTCGTCGACCGACGGCATCGTGCCCGGCTCGCCGATCGACAGTGCATTCGGTGCGCCGCCGATCCCGCAATGGTGGCGCGACGTCGCGACGAAAATCATCACGGTCGGCCGCTGCAGCGCGTGCGCCATGTGTACGAACCCCGTATCGACCCCCACCACGAGCGCAGCCCGGCCGAGCGCCGCGCCGAGCTCGCGCACCGTCATCGCGGGTAGCACGACCGAACCCGGCGCGCGTGTGGCAATGTCCTGCGCATCGTCATGCTCGGCAGCCGATCCCCACGGCAACAGCACGCGTACGCCACGCGCCATCATCTGCGTGGCGAGCGCGGCCCAGCGGTCGGCCGGCCATTTCTTGTCGGGGTTGGACGTCGCATGGAACAGCAGCATGAATGGGGCGCCATCGGTCACGGCGGCCGGCAGGTTCACGTCCCGCGGCGGGACGATGCCGTACGTGGCAATACCCTCGGGCGCGTAGCCGAGCGCCTCGCCGGCGCTCACGCGCATCCCGTGCCACGCGTCGCAGTCCGGCCGCGGGCCGAAACGATGCGAATACGCGAAGCGTGCGCCCGTTTCGCCGAGATCCTGCGTCTGGTAGCCGACGCGGCGCGCAGCGCGCGCGAGCGCCGAAATGATCGCGCTCTTGTAGACGCCGTGCAGATCGATCACCGCATCGTAGCGGTGCGCCCGCAGCGCGCCGATCGATGCCGTGATCGCCTTCAGGTCGCCGCGATTGCGCATCTTCTTGAAGCGGCGCAGCGGCGCGCACAGGACACGGCTGACGCCCGGATGCCAGCGCACGACCTCCGCGCACGATTCATCTACTGCCCAGTCGACCGTTACGCCGGGAAAGGCGCGATGCAGATCCGCGACGACGGGTAGCGTCTGGACGACGTCGCCGAGCGACGTCACTTTCACGATGAGGATACGTTTCACGATGTGTGGGGATAAGCCAGTCAATTTGGCATGCTCGCGATGGTTACATGCGCAGACATTACGTGAAATTACTTTTGCAACAAAATGCATCTCCTTTCGGGAACATTCTCGCTCCCCGCCCGCATCCGGTTCTTTTTATAATTCGATCTTTGCCTGCCGGCCCGCGCCGATGCCACGCCCCGCTCTTCCCGCCCTGTTTCCCGCCCTCACCCGCCGTTCGCTGAGGATCTGGCGCCAGTACGGCGTTTTCTGGCTCGGTGCGATCGTCGTCGGCCTCGCGGCCGTACTTTACGCGCGATTGATCGACTGGGGTTACGAAACCTTCCGCACGATGCGCGATCACGCCGCGTGGCTGCCGCTGCTGCTGACGCCGGCCATCGCCGCGGTGTCGGTATGGATCACGCGGCGCTTCTTCCGCGGCGCCGAGGGCAGCGGCATCCCGCAAGTGATCGCGACGCTGCATGCGCGCCCGAGCGCGTTCGGCTCCCGGCTGCTGACGCTGCGCATCCTGTTCGGCAAGGTGCTGGTGTCGTTCCTCGGCATCCTGGGCGGCTTCACGATCGGCCGCGAGGGGCCGACCGTGCAGGTCGGCGCGGCGCTGATGTTCAACCTGCGACGCTTCTACCCGCGCTCGAACGCGCAGATCGAACGCCAACTGGTGCTCGCCGGCGCGGCGGCCGGGCTGTCGGCCGCGTTCAATACGCCGCTCGCCGGGATCGTGTTCGCGATCGAGGAACTGACGCGCAGCTTCTCCGCGCGCGCCAGCGGCGTGCTGATCACCGCGATCATCCTCGCCGGTGTGGTCGCGCTCGGCCTGAACGGCAACTACACGTATTTCGGCACGATCGATGCTGGCCCCCATTTCCCGAAACTGCTGGCGCTCGCCGTGCTGGTCACCGCGATCGTCACGGGGATCGCAGGCGGCCTGTTCTGCTGGCTGCTGCTCAACACGGGGCGATGGCTGCCCGCGCAACTGCTGGGCCTGTATCGCGAACGGCCGATCGCGTTCGCCGCGCTGTGCGGCTTCGCGATCGCCGTCGTCGGCCTCGTATCGGGCGGCACGACCTTTGGCAGCGGCTATGCCGAGGCGCGCGGCCTGCTCGACGGCAGCCAGCATCTGTCGGTGTTCTATCCCTTCCTGAAGATGATTTCGATGGTCGCGTCGTACCTGCCGGGCATCCCGGGCGGGATCTTCGCGCCGTCGCTGTCGATCGGCGCCGGGTTCGGCAACCTGCTGCACATCGTGTTCAGCAACATGAGCCTGCCGATGCTGATCGCGCTCGCAATGGTCGGCTACATGGCGGCCGTCACGCAGTCGCCGATCACGTCGTTCGTGATCGTGATGGAGATGATCAACGGTCACGCGCTCGTGATTTCGCTGATGGCCACCGCGCTGGTGTCGAGCCGCGTGTCGCGCTTCTTCGCACCACCGCTCTACGAAACGCTCGCCCTGCGCTATCTCGCGCCGCCCGTCGCGGCCGCGGAACCGGCTGCGGCAAGCGCGACGGTGGCAACCGGCGTCACCGAGCCGCAGGATGCGGCCGCGGCGCCCGCCGATCCGCTCGACACGCTGCGCGACGAAGGCGGCAAGGGCGACGAAGCGTCCCCCGCCGCCGCGCCGGCCGAAGGCACAGCGCATGCACCGGCGCCGCACGACGACGAGCAGGCCGCAACCGTGACGAATGGCCCGGCACAGCCCGGCCCGCGCGACGCTCAGTAGATCACGACGGGCGCCGGCCGGTAGTACACGGGCCGCGCCGGCACGACGATGCATCCGGCCAGCGTGATCGCGACGAGCGCGATGGCGATTGCGGTTCTTTTCATCGTCCGCCTCCATCACGCCCAGTGGCCACGGGTCCAGAACCAGTTCGGACCGCGCTGGTCCCAATGGCCCGGCACCCATTGCATGCCGACGCGCTCGGCTTCCCAGTGGCCGCCGATCCACACGTAGCGGCCATGCTCCCAGTGCCAGTGCCCGCGATCCCACACGTAACCCACGCGCGAGGCCGGCACGACCTCGTAGCGCACCGGCGGCGGCGCGTTCGGCGCGACGATCACGACTTCCTCGGTGCGCACGGCAACCGGCTCGGCGACGACCATGCGGCCCTGCGGCACGATCACGGGGGTGCCGACGAGAATCTCGTCCGCATGCGCGGCAAGCGGCGCGACGACGGCTGACAGGCTCGCGGCAAGCAATGCGAGCGAAACGATACGACGTTGAACGGTAGAGACAGCCATCACAACCTCCTGGTTGAACAAGTTACGCGAGCGTATTCGTTCAATGCGGGAGGGGCGATTACGGCCGACAGACGCCGTGTTACGGCATGCCCGAAAGTGCAACAGGGCGTAAGACGCGCACGGCGGCGAGTGCCGCCGTGCGGAGGGACACCTGCAACGGTCAGGCTTGCGGGATCTCGATCTTCACTTCGAGGACTTCGAGATCGTCCTGGCGCTCGAGGCTCACGCGGATGTCATCGTCAGAAATATGGACGTACTTCGAGATGACCGCGACGAGCTCCTTCTGCAGCGCAGGCAGGTAATCGGCCGGCGGCCGGCCGCCGACGCGCTCGTGCGCGATGATGAGCTGCAGGCGCTCCTTCGCGACCGATGCGGACTTCTTCTTCTCACCGAGGAGAAACGAAAGGATGGACATGGGCGGCCTCCGTTACTTGCTGCCGAAGAGGCGCTGCAGCAGGCCCGGCTTCTGGTAATCGGTGAAGCGCAGCGGCTTGTCTTCGCCGAGGAAACGCGCGACGACGTCCTTGTACGCTTCCGCAACGTCGGTACCGTCGATATGCACGGCGGGCAGACCCTGGTTCGATGCATGCAGCACGGCTTCCGACTCGGGCACCACGCCGATCAGCTTGATGCGCAGGATCTCGCTGATGTCCTCGAGCGACAGCATCTCGCCTTCGCTGACGCGCTTCGGGCTGTAGCGCGTGATCAGCAGGTGTTCCTTGATCGGATCCTTGCCTTCGGTCGCGCGCTTCGTCTTCGACGACAGGATGCCGAGAATGCGATCCGAGTCGCGCACCGACGACACTTCCGGGTTCGTGACGATCAGCGCTTCGTCCGCGAAGTACATCGCGTGCAGTGCGCCCGCCTCGATACCGGCCGGCGAATCGCAGACGATGTATTCGAAGTCCATCGCGACCAGGTCGTTCAGCACCTTCTCGACGCCGTCACGCGTGAGCGCATCCTTGTCGCGCGTCTGCGACGCCGGCAGGATGAACAGGTTCTCGCACTTCTTGTCCTTGATCAGCGCCTGGTTCAGGTTCGCTTCGCCCTGGATCACGTTCACGAGGTCGTACACCACGCGGCGCTCGCAGCCCATGATGAGATCGAGGTTGCGCAGGCCGACGTCGAAGTCGATCACGGCCGTCTTGTGGCCGCGCAGCGCGAGACCGGACGCAAAGCTCGCGCTCGTCGTCGTCTTGCCCACGCCGCCCTTGCCCGAGGTCACCACGATGATTTTTGCCATTTACCCAATACCCTGTGTTCGTCAATGAGAGCCGATCGATCCGGAGCGCACCGCGTGTTTTACGTCAGGCGCAGCGGTTCGATCATCAGTTTTTCCTCTTCGAGCCGGATCTGCACCGATTTGCCCAGTACTTCGGCGGGCAACGGGTTCTCGGTCGTTCGATAGATACCCGCGATCGAAATCAGTTCCGGCTCGAGACACGTGCAGAAAATGCGCGCGTCGTGATTGCCGTGCACGCCCGCGAGTGCGCGGCCGCGCAACGGCGCGTAGATGTGGATATTGCCTTCCGCGATGATCTCCGCGCCGTGACTGACCGGCGCGAGCACCACGAGGTCTCCTTTCGCGTAAATCTGCTGCCCCGAACGCAACGGCCGGTCGATCACGAGCGTCTGGCCGCCCGCGTGCAACAGCGTCGGCGCGGGCTCCTGCGCCGGTTCGGCTGCCGGAGCGGCGGCGGTTTCGGCGACGGGCGCCGGCGCCGGTTCCGCTTCGTCGGCGTGCTTTGCGGCCGGCGCACGGCGATCGCGCGCCTCGAGCAACGGCAGGCCGGCTTCCCCCGCCCAGCCCTGCGTGGCCAGCGCGACGACGCCCACCGGGCGCATCCGCACGTCGTTCAGCATCTGGCGGATGTCCGCCAGCGCGACGCGTTCGCCGTCAGCCAGGCGGCGGACGTCGATCGCGACGACATCGTCGGCGAAAAACTCGGGAGTCGCTTCGAAGCGCTTGACCAGTTCGGTACGCAACGCATCGAGATCGGTCGTCTTCACGGTGAACAGCAACGTATCGACCGATCCGCTGCGCAGCTCGAAGAATGGCGATTTTTTAAGCGACATGGACACTCTGCAAAAATTTTTTGCGTATTTTACAGGCGTCCACGCGCGCGGCCATTATTTTTGGGGAACCGGGTGGCGGCGACCCGGGCGGGCGCGCAACCGGCAAGCGGGCAGGCAGGCGGGCGACCGGATCTTCATCGCGCCGTGCGGCCCGCGTTCTGACGTCACGTCAGTGCTTCACCTGCGATACGTACAGCGATTTCATCGCGCCGGGCATCCGTGCGATCGGTGCGTGTTCGCCGGTGTTGCCGAAACCCGCCCGCTCGTAGAAGCGGATCGCGTTGCGGTTCGCATCGGCAATCCACGCGTAGACGTCCTGGGCGCCGCGCTCGGCGAGCCATGCGGTGGCTGTCTCCAGCAGCAGCACGCCGCCGCGCAGATGACGCACCGCGTGCGCCACCCACAGCTCGCTGACGAACGCGCGCCGATCGGGCGTATTGTCGAAATACGCGCCGATCATGCCGGCCGGATGGCCTTCGGTATACAGCAGGAAAGTCGTCGATTCGTCGGACACGGCGCGCTGCGCGGCAATCGCCGACGCCGCGTCCGTTTCGACGTTCAGCAATTCGGCCTCCGGCGCTTCGCCGGGCGCGTAGGGCTCGCGCAGCGATGCAGCGCGGAGTTCGCGATACACGCCGCCCTGGTCGGCAACGATACGACGAACGGTCAAGGTCGAACTCATGCAGGCACAGCCCCCTTCGGACAGCAAGCTACTAGCTTCAACCGAAAGCGGGGCATGAGTCAAATCGTTATTTTCAAATGACAGCGCGAATCGAAAGGCGGCATGCACCGCCGGCGGCCCGGCGGCCAGCGGGTGTGCAGGTGCAGCATTACCAGGTCGATACGTGCCGCCGAAAGACGGTTGCGGCGGCCGGGTTCGACGCGTGGCGGCGGTTGCCTTGCGACACGCGGCAGTGGGCCCGTCGGACCCCGTGGATTTCAGCGCGAAAGCCGTAATGATCCGTAAGATTGGCAACCCCGGAAATAGGTATCACGGGTACTGCCGCCTTCCGAATATTGCGTCGCAACATTTGTTGCGGCCCCGTGGCGCCGACACCCGCATACGTAACGACGCGCCATCCGTCTGACAAACCGGTCGCCCGTACGGGTCGATCCGGCGTTCCCCGCATGTTTCAATCAGCGTGCGCGGGCCCTCCCCTGCCTGCGCCGCGCACGCCCGTCCGTTTGGAGCCGCGCGCCTAGCGCCGGGGTTTGGCAAGCGCGCACATGGGTCGTATAACAGGCAGAACCGGGTGACGATCCGGCAAAACCGCGCGTGCTTCGCGGACCAACGAGAATTCGAACGACCGTACAGGCGGCCGCCCTCGGGCCGGCCGGCAGGAGGGAGACAATGGCAATGACCAACGGATCGGCTTCGGGCTGGTCGGATGGCAAGCGTTACCTGTGGCTGCTCGGCGCGCTGACGATCACGCTGCCGATCCTCGCCGCCCAGCTCGCGCTGTCGACCGGCCTGCACGTGTTCTGGTGGTTCGGCCCGCTGTTCGCGTTCGGCGTGATCCCGGTCCTCGACACGCTGATCGGCGACGATCGCGACAACCCGCCCGAGGACGTCGTGCCGCAACTTGAACGGGAGCGTTATTACCGGTTGATCGTCTATCTCGCGACCCTCGTCGAATACGTCGCGTTCTTCGCGTGCGTCTGGATCGTCGGCACGCATGCGCTCGCCTGGTACGACTATGTCGGCTTCGCGCTGTCGCTCGGCGCCGCGACGGGCATCTCGATCAATACCGCGCACGAACTCGGGCACAAGACCAACCGCTTCGAGCGCTGGCTCGCGAAGATCACGCTCGCGCCGGTCGCATACGGCCACTTCTACGTCGAGCACAACCGCGGGCACCACGTGCGCGTCGCGACGGCGGAGGACCCGGCGAGTGCGCGCTACGGCGAATCGTTCTGGGCATTCCTGCCGCGCACCGTGACCGGCAGCATCCGCTCGGCGTGGCGGCTCGAGAAGGCACGCCTCGAACGGCTCGGGCATTCGCCGTGGACGTGGCGCAACGAGGTGCTGCACGCGTGGGCGATGACCGTCGTCGTGTGGGGCATCGCGATCGCGATGGCCGGCAAGGTCGTGATCCCGTTCCTCGTGATCCAGGCCGTCTACGGCGCGTCGCTGCTCGAAGTCGTGAACTACGTCGAGCATTACGGGCTCGGCCGCCGCAAGCTGCCGAACGGCCGCTACGAACGCTGCACGCCGCAGCATTCGTGGAACAGCAATCACGTCGTCACCAACCTGTTCCTGTACCAGTTGCAGCGGCACGCCGACCATCACGCGAATCCGACGCGCTCGTACCAGGCACTGCGCCACTTCGACGATGCGCCGCAACTGCCGGCCGGCTACGCGACGATGATCCTGTTCGCGTACGTGCCGCCGCTCTGGTATCGCGTGATGAATCCGCGCGTCGTCGCACACTACGGCGGCAACATGGCGCAATCGAACATCAAGCCGTCGATCCGCGCCCGGGTGCTCGCGCAATATCCGGCTGCGGCGTGATCGCGGGAGACGGACCGGGGTCGATCGGCGCCGTTGCGCCGCTGAAAGCCGGCGCCGCGCCGGCCCCGGTTCCATCGAAGTCCGGCTCGACGGCGGCCGCCGTCACGCCATTTCCGGTAGCCTGAACACGGCCACCGCATGCCGCAGCGCGCTCGCCTGCTCGGCCAGTGCCTGTGTCGCGGCCGAAGCCTGCTCGACGAGCGCCGCGTTGCGCTGCGTCGCCTCGTCCATCTGCGTCACCGCGATGTTCACCTGCTGGATGCCGCCGCTCTGCTCCTGCGACGCGGACGAGATCTCGCCGACGATCGTCGTGACGCGCTGCACCGCGCCGACGATCTCGTGAATCGATTCGCCCGCCCGGCCGATCAGCACGGCGCCCTCGTCGACCCGCTTCGTCGACTGTTCGATGAGCCCCTTGATCTCCTTCGCCGCGGCGGCGCTGCGCTGCGCGAGCGTGCGCACTTCCGCCGCGACGACCGCGAAGCCGCGCCCCTGTTCGCCCGCGCGAGCCGCCTCGACCGCTGCGTTCAGCGCGAGGATGTTGGTCTGGAACGCGATGCCGTCGATCACCGCGATGATCTCGCCGACCTTGGCGGAGCTGTCGGCGATGCCGTTCATCGTGCCGACGGCATCCGTCATCACGCCGCCGCCCGCCGCCGCGATGTTCGACGCGTCGTGCGCCAGCTGCGCCGCGTGCTGCGCGTGCTCGGCCGACTGGCGGACGATGCCCGTGAGTTCGGTCATGCTGGCGGCCGTCTCCTCGAGCGACGCGGCCTGTGCCTCGGTCCGCGCCGACAGGTCGTGATTGCCCGACGCGATCTGTGCGCTCGCCGTCGCGACGGCTTCGGCGTGCGTACGCACTTCGAGCACGACGCCCGACAGGCTCGTCTGCATGGCCTGCAACGCGCGCAGCAGATCGGCAATCTCGTCGCGGCCGGCCACGTCGACGTCGCGCGTCAGGTCGCCTTCGGCGACGGCCTGCGCGCACGCCACCGCACGATCGAGCGGACGCAGGATCGCGCGGCTGAACAGGAACGCGCCGACCATCGCGACGCCGAGCACGACCAGCATCAGCACGAGGCTCGCGGTGGTTGCGCGCTGCGCGTCGCGGCTCGCCTGCGCCGACACCGCGGCGCTCTCGTCGGCGATCGACTTCGCGGCCCGCTCCAGTAGCGCCGCCGGCTCGCGGTCCACGCCCGCCACCGCGGCATCGCCGGCCGACGGCTCGAAGCCCGCAGCCTTGAACGCGTCGAACCCGCGCCGGTAACCGTCGCCCATCGCCGTATGCGCGCGCATGAACTGCTCGACGAGCGAGCGGCTCTCGCCGGGCGGCAACTGGTGAACGAGCTGCGCAGCGAGCGTGTCGACCGTCCGCTCGCGCGTCTGGAACGCCTGCCAGTACTGATCGAGCTTGCCGGGCTGCTTGCCGCGCAACAGCGTGTCCTTCCATTCCTGCACTTGCAGCTTGAACTGTACGAGCGTGGCCGACACGAGCCGTTCCTCGCCGACGTTCGTCTGCACGTCGTCGGCGAACGTATCGATCGACCGATTGAGAATGTGGATACCGTACAGCGCGCCACAGAACATCAGCAGCAGCGCGACAGCAAATGCGAGGGGAATCTTGTAGCTCAGCTTCATGGGACCTTGAATCGACGGGGAACGACGCGGTCCGGCACGGGTACCGGCCGCCGCCCCGTGTTAACGGCGCGGGAAGCGCGGGCTTAAAGCTGAAGAATGCGGTAAAGGCCGGACGGATGGAACGAGGCCGGCCAGTGCGATCAGGTCGGCGGCGTCGCGCGCGGCCCGATTGTCACGATCCTGCACGGGCCCGCCATCCAGCGGCGCACAACGACGATCGACAGCACGCCGAATACGATCCTCGCGATCACGTTGGACGGCTAGTGGCCATCTTGGGTGGCGTCGACACGATCATCGCGGCATTCAGCACGATCGACGCTGCGTTTGCCATTCAGCGCGGCGGTATCGAGGACGCGGCACGATCATGCATGCGGTGCGCGCCCTCGCATCAGCACGATCCGAATTGCCGACGGTCGAGCTGTTGCCACTGCAACGGCTTGCGACACGACGCACGCACCGCGAACCCAAAACGAAAAACCCCTTGATCCTTCCGGATCAAGGGGCTTCGTATTTTGGCGGAGAGGGTGGGATTCGAACCCACGGTACGGGGAAACCGTACGCCTGATTTCGAGTCAGGTACATTCGACCACTCTGCCACCTCTCCTTCCTTGCTGCATCTCGCGGCTGGTCGTTTCCGCGAGAAAAAGATTATAAGACGATCGCTTCGTGGCTGACAAGCCCTTTCTGCAAATTTTTTTGCGAGGGCTTTGAAGGCCGCGTTACGACGCCTGCGCCGGCGCATCGATACGCTCGATGCCACCCATGTACGAACGCAGCACTTCCGGCACTGTGACCGAGCCGTCCGCGTTCTGGTAGTTCTCCAGCACCGCGACGAGCGTGCGGCCGACGGCGAGACCCGAACCGTTCAGCGTGTGCACGAGTTCCGGCTTGCCCTGCGCGTTGCGGAAACGCGCCTGCATCCGGCGCGCCTGGAACGCTTCGGTGTTCGAGCAGCTCGAGATCTCGCGATAGGTGTTCTGCGCAGGCAGCCACACTTCGAGGTCGAACGTCTTCGCGGCCGAGAAACCCATGTCGCCCGTGCACAGCGTGATCACGCGGTACGGCAGGCCGAGCTTCTGCAGGATCGCTTCCGCATGGCCGACCATCTCGTCGAGCGCGGCGTAGGATGCTTCCGGCGCGACGACCTGCACCATCTCGACCTTGTCGAACTGGTGCTGGCGGATCATGCCGCGCGTGTCGCGGCCGTACGAACCGGCTTCCGAGCGGAAGCACGGGGAATGCGCGGTCAGCTTGATCGGCAGTGCGGACGCGTCGACGATCGACTCGCGCACGGTGTTCGTCAGCGAAATTTCCGACGTGGAAATCAGGTATTGCGTGACCTTGTTCTCCTCGCCGCCCTTCTCGACGCGGAACATGTCGTCCGCGAACTTCGGCAGTTGGCCCGTGCCGTACAGGATCTCGGGGTTCACGATGTACGGCGTATACGTCTCCGTGTATCCGTGCTGCAGCGTGTGCGTGTCGATCATGAACTGCGCGAGCGCGCGGTGCAGGCGTGCGATCGAGCCGCGCAGCATCGTGAAGCGCGCGCCGGCGAGCTTCGCACCGGTTTCGAAATCGAGGCCGAGCGGCGTGCCGACGTCGACGTGATCCTTCACCTCGAAATCGAACTGGCGCGGCGTGCCCCAGCGGCGCACCTCGACGTTGTCGGCTTCGTCCTTGCCGACCGGCACGCTTTCGTGCGCGACGTTCGGCATGCCCAGCATCAGGTCGGACAGGCGCGCCTGGATCTCGCCGAGCTTGGCTTCTCCCGCCTTCATTTCGTCGCCGATCCCGCCGACCTCGGCCATCACGGCCGACGTGTCCTCGCCCTTCCCCTTCATCGCGCCGATCTGCTTCGACAGGCTGTTGCGGCGCGCCTGGAGCTCTTCGGTGCGGGTCTGGATCGCGCGGCGTTCCGCTTCGAGCGCGGAGAAGGCGGCGACGTCGAGGGTGTAGCCGCGATCGGCGAGGCGCTTGGCGACGCCGTCGAGGTCTTTGCGCAGCAACTGGATGTCGAGCATGGGAGGACTTGGAGAATCGTTGTGTAAGACGGGAATTCTAACGCACCGCGGGGCCGCCACGGCACTGGCCGGACGGACAATGCTGCAAACGGGCGATGACCGTGGCGCGACGGCCATGGCAGTATCGCATTGCCGGTCCGCGCGTCGGCGCCCGCGAAATCGCGCGGCATCGACGCGCCGCGGATCGCGAAACACCCGGGCGTGCCCGCCGCAGCGCATCGAACGACGCACGCGCCACCCGTCACTGCTACCCAAGGAAACCGATGGCCATCGAACTGGAGAAGGACGTACGCGACCGCGCGATCGCGTCGCTGCAACGCTATTTCACAGAAAACATGGATGAGCCGATCGGCAATATCCAGGCGGGTGCACTGCTGCACTTCTTCGTCGAGGAAATCGCACCGGCGATCTACAACCTCGCGATCGCCGATGCGCAGCAGAGCCTGCACGCCCGCGTCACCGAACTCGACATCGAGTGCCATCAGGAGCCGTTCGGCTACTGGAAGAAGCAGCCGGCCCGCAAGCGCTGACGCGTTCGTGGCGGCACCGGCGCGGACCGCGCCGGACGTTGCCCGGTCAGTCCTTCTTGCCGGCCTCGCGGTCGAGTTCGCGCAGCCACGCGAGCTTGTCGGCGATCTTCGATTCGAGCCCGCGCGGCACCGGCTTGTACCAGCGCGGCTCGCGCATGCCGTCCGGCAGGTACGTCTCGCCGGCCGCATACGCATTCGGCTCGTCGTGCGCGTAACGGTAGGCGTGACCGTAGCCGAGTTCCTTCATCAGCTTGGTCGGCGCGTTGCGCAGATGCACGGGCACCTCGCGCGACTTGTCCTGCTTCACGAACGCCATCGCCTGGTTGAACGCGTTGTAGCCCGCGTTGCTCTTCGCCGCGCACGCGAGATAGATCACCGCCTGCCCGAGCGCGAGTTCGCCTTCCGGCGAGCCGAGCCGCTCGTAGGTTTCGGCCGCGTCGTTCGCCATCTGCAGCGCGCGCGGATCGGCGAGGCCGATGTCTTCCCACGCCATCCGCACGATCCGCCGTGCGAGATACTTCGGATCCGCACCGCCATCGATCATCCGGCAGAACCAGTACAACGCGCCGTCCGGGCTCGAGCCGCGCACCGACTTGTGCAGCGCCGAGATCTGGTCGTAGAAGTTGTCGCCGCCCTTGTCGAAGCGCCGTGCGTTCAGCGTCATCGCGCTGCTGACGAATTCGGCATCGATCGTCGCGGTGCCGGCCGACGTGGCCGCCGTCTGCGCCTGCTCGAGCAGGTTCAGGAAGCGCCGCGCGTCGCCGTCCGCATAGCCGACCAGCGTATCGATCGCCTTGTCGTCGAACGACAGGCCGTCGAGTGCGATTTCCTGCGCGCGCTTCAGCAACTGGCGCATCTCGTCGTCGTCCAGCGACTTCAGCACGTACACCTGCGCACGCGACAGCAACGCCGAGTTGACCTCGAAGCTCGGGTTCTCGGTCGTCGCGCCGATGAAGGTCACGAGCCCCGACTCGACGAACGGCAGCAACGCGTCCTGCTGCCCCTTGTTGAAGCGGTGGATCTCGTCGACGAACAGGATCGTGTGGCGGCCGGTGCGGTTCAGCGTGTCCTTCGCCTGCTCCATCGACTCGCGGATGTCCTTCACACCACCGAGCACCGCGGACAGCGCAATGAACTCGCAGTCGAACGCGAGCGCGGTGAGCCGTGCGAGCGTCGTCTTGCCGACGCCGGGCGGCCCCCACAGGATCATCGAATGCGGCTTGCCCGATTCGAACGCGAGCCGCAGCGGCTTGCCTTCGCCCAGCAAATGCGTCTGGCCGATCACCTCGGCGAGCGTCTTCGGCCGCAGCGCCTCGGCGAGCGGGCGGCGCGGCTCGACTTGAAACAGGTCGGACATGAACCCTCGCTCCACATCAAACAATGGCGGCCGAACCGGCCGCCGGACCCGACATTATGACAGCCACGCGAAAGCACCGCCGCGCCCGGTGCCCGGCGCCTGGTGCCCGCGCCTGGTGCCCGCGCCTGGTGCCCGGCGCCCAGAAACAACAAGGGCCTGCCGTCGCCGGCAGGCCCGTCGGTGAAACAGCAGCGCGCGGCGCCGGTCAGCCGGTAATCACGTCGGCGCCCTTCGGCACGACGAACTTGAACGTATCGCCCTTCAGCGGCGGATTCGTCTGGATGTTCGTAAACGTCAGCAGCGTGACGTTGCCGAACACGTCGTGCAGCTCCATCGCGGCGAGCGTGCCGTTCTTGAAGCCGATGCCGATCCGCTGGAACTGCGTGTCCTGCGCCTTCGGCAACATCTCGAGCCACTCGATGCCGCCCTTCTCGCCGGCATCGCGCAGCGTGTAATTCTTCTCGAGATCGTTGCTGCCGAACAGGATCGCGGCGGGGCTCGCACCCAGCGCGCCGTTCAGCTTGCGCTCGGTGACCTGGTTCAGGTCGCGGTCGTACACGTAGAGCTTCTCGCCGTCGGCCTGCAGCACCTGCTGGTACGGCTTCTGGTACGTCCAGATGAACTTGCCGGGGCGTGCGAACACGAACGTGCCGCTCGAATTGTCGGTGGGCTTCGCCGCGGCCTGCGCGGCGCTCGCGCCCTTCGACGGTGCCTTGACGATCTGCTGCGTGAAGTCGCCCTTCGCCGAACGCACCTGCGACACGAACGCCTTCAGTTGCTCGGTGCCGCCCGCGAACGCGTGCGTCGCCGCGAGCATCAGCGAGGCGCCGGCGAGCGCCGCGCCGAGCCAGCGCCGCGTCGAACGAAGGGACATTGCGAACGAATGTTGCTGCATATTGCGGTTTTCTCCCTGGGTGGCCGGCGCTGCGAACGCCGCGGACTCATTCCGCGTCGCGCGCCGGCACAAGAATTTCGCGGTTGCCGCTCGACGACATCGCCGACACGAGCCCCGACTGCTCCATCTGCTCGAGCAGCCGCGCCGCGCGGTTGTAGCCGATCCGCAGGTGGCGCTGCACGAGCGAGATCGATGCGCGGCGGTTCTTGATGACGATCTCGACCGCCTGGTCGTACAGCGGATCAGACTCGCTGCCGCCTTCACCGGTTCCCGCGCCGGCCGAGCCCTCGTCGCCGTCGGCGGTGCCGCCTTCGAGCAGGCCCTCGACGTAGTTCGGCTCGCCCTGCTCCTTGAGCTTCTCGACGACGCGGTGCACTTCGTCATCCGCGACGAACGCGCCGTGCACGCGCACGGGCAGCCCCGAACCGGGCGGCAGGTACAGCATGTCGCCCATCCCGAGCAGCGATTCGGCGCCCATCTGGTCGAGAATCGTGCGCGAGTCGATCTTCGACGACACCTGGAATGCGATCCGGGTCGGCACGTTCGCCTTGATCAGGCCCGTGATCACGTCGACCGACGGACGCTGCGTCGCGAGGATCAGGTGGATGCCGGCCGCACGCGCCTTCTGCGCGATCCGCGCAATCAGTTCCTCGACCTTCTTGCCGACGACCATCATCAGGTCGGCCAGCTCGTCGATCACCACGACGATGTTCGGCAGGCGGCCGAGCGGCTCCGGATCTTCCGGCGTCAGGCTGAACGGATTCGGCAGCTTCTCCTCGCGCTTCGCGGCCTCGTCGATCTTGTTGTTGTAGCCCGCCAGGTTGCGCACGCCGAGCTTGCTCATCAGCTTGTAGCGGCGCTCCATCTCCGCGACCGTCCAGTTCAGCGCGTGGCCGGCCTGGCGCATGTCGGTGACGACCGGGCACAGCAGGTGCGGAATGCCTTCGTAGACGCTCATTTCGAGCATCTTCGGATCGATCAGGATTAGGCGAACCTGGTCAGCCGTCGCCTTGTACAGCAGCGACAGGATCATCGCGTTGATCCCGACCGACTTGCCCGAGCCGGTCGTGCCGGCGACGAGCAGGTGAGGCATCTTCGCGAGATCCGCGCACACCGGCTTGCCGCCGATGTCCTTGCCGAGACTCAGCGTCAGCGCCGACGACGCGGCCGCGTACACCTCGGAACCGATGATCTCGGACAGGTGCACCGTCTGGCGGCGCTGGTTCGGCAGCTCGAGCGCCATGTAGTTCTTGCCGGGAATCGTCTCGACCACACGGATCGACACGAGCGACAGCGAGCGCGCGAGATCCTTCGCGAGGTTGACGATCTGGCTGCCCTTCACGCCGGTGGCCGGCTCGATCTCGTAGCGCGTGACGACCGGGCCCGGATACGCGGCGACGACGCTCGCCTCGACGCCGAAGTCCTTCAGCTTCTTCTCGATCAGCCGCGACGTGAATTCGAGCGTATCGGCGGAAATCGCTTCCTGCGTCTTCGGCGCCGGATCGAGCAGCGACACCGCCGGCAGCGTCGAATCGCCCGGCAGGTCGGTGAACAGCGGCACCTGGCGCTCGCGCTCGACGCGCTCGGACTTCGCCGGCGTGACGACCGGCGGCACGATCGTCACGGGCTCGTGATCCTCGATGCGCACCCGCTCCTCTTCGACCTTGCCTTCGCGGCGCACGGCCGCGGCCTCGCCGAGCTTGCGGTCGCGCTCGGCCTCACGGCGCAGCTTCGCGACGTTGACGGCGGACAGGATTGCGCCGCCGACACGCTCGGCAACCGACAGCCACGAGAAACGGAAATACAGCGACAGGCCGATCGCGAGCGCGATCAGCAGCAGCAGCGTGCCGCCCGTGAAGCCGAACGCATGCGACATCGCACCCGCGACGGCCTCGCCGACGACGCCGCCCGGCGCGCGCGGCAACTGCACCTTCAGCGACCACATGCGCAGCGCCTCGATGCCGTCGCACGCCAGCACGACGAGCACGAACGCCAGGATTTCGGTGAGCCAGCCGATCGGCCGCTCGGGTTCGTCCGAGACCGCCTCGTGGCGCGTGATGCGGCGATAGTTGACGGCGATGCGCCGCGCGAGCGGCACGATCAGCCAGTAGGCCGACAGGCCGAACAGCAGCAGGATGATGTCGGCCGTCCAGGCGCCGACGCGGCCGGCCCAGTTCGAGATGTGGTCCACCTGGGCGGCGTGCGTCCAGCTCGGATCGCGCCGGCTGTAGCTCAGCAGGGCCATCACCAGAAAGGCGCAGAGCGCGACCTGGAGAATCCAGCGGATCTCCGTGAGGAGCTTCGACATCCGGTGCGGCAACGCCTGTGCCTGGGCGGAATAAGGAGCTTTTGCCATGAATCCGTATAAAGAGGACGGGCCGTGCGCCCGCCTGTCGTTCGATCGCGCTTATTGTAAACGCTGCACCGGGCCGCCAAGTGTAAATGACGGTTACATAACAGGGCCGGGGTCCGGACGGCCCCGCGGACGCGCTTCGCAGCGGCCCTTTCGCCCTGGTCCGGCCGGCCCCGTCGGGCACCGCCGCTACGCCCCTCGAGCCGCGGCCAGGCCCCGCCACACCCGTGCGCCAGGCGCCCCGCCCACCCCGCGTGCGCGGCCGTTGCGCTGCCCGACACTATCGCCCCGATTGAAACTCTCGTTCGGCAACGCAGCAACGGGGCCTTTATAATGCGCGTCTGATACCCATCTATGACGGCATCCCGGTCAACCCGGATCGTACGGCGAGCCTACCCCGCCCGCCGCGGCCGCCTTTTACGGATTCGCACATGTCCACGCCCAAACACGCCAAAGTCCTGATTCTCGGTTCCGGCCCCGCCGGCTACACGGCTGCCGTCTACGCGGCACGCGCCAACCTGTCCCCGGTGCTGATCACCGGCATCGCGCAGGGCGGCCAGCTGATGACCACGACCGACGTCGAAAACTGGCCGGCAGATGCGAAAGGGGTGCAGGGTCCGGAGCTGATGGCGCGTTTCCTCGAGCACGCCGAGCGCTTCAACACCGAAATCGTGTTCGACCACATCCACACCGCCAAGCTGCACGAGCAGCCGATCCGCCTGATCGGCGACTCGGGCGAATACACGTGCGACTCGCTGATCATCGCGACCGGCGCATCGGCGCAGTATCTCGGCCTGCCGTCCGAAGAAGCGTTCATGGGCAAGGGCGTGTCGGCCTGCGCGACCTGCGACGGCTTCTTCTATCGCGGCCAGGAAGTCGCGGTGATCGGCGGCGGCAACACGGCCGTCGAGGAAGCGCTCTACCTGACGGGCATCGCGAAGAAGGTCACGGTGATCCACCGCCGCGACAAGTTCCGCGCGGAGCCGATCCTGATCGACCGCCTGCTGGAGAAGGAAAAGGAAGGCGCCGTCGTGATCAAGTGGGATCACGTGCTCGACGAAGTGACCGGCGAGGATTCGGGCGTCACCGGCCTGCGCATCAAGAACGTGAAGACCGGCGCGACGGAAGACCTCAACGTCCAGGGCGTGTTCGTCGCGATCGGCCACAAGCCGAACACCGACCTGTTCCAGGGCCAGCTCGAGATGAAGGACGGCTACATCCTGACGAAGAGCGGCCTGCACGGCAACGCGACGTCGACGAGCGTCGCTGGCGTGTTCGCCGCGGGCGACGTGCAGGACAACGTGTACCGCCAGGCGATCACCAGCGCCGGCACGGGCTGCATGGCCGCGCTCGACGCGCAGCGCTACCTCGAAAGCCTGCACGACAAGAAGTAAGCCGCGAGACCTGTCGCGCCGGGCGCTACAATGGCGTCCGCTGCCGCGAAGCGGGTCTGGCCGGACAAGCCGCTGCCGCCGAGCAGCGGCTTTTTTTTGCCCGCGCGCCCGAACGCGCCTGCCCTGCGTACCGAATCATGGCGAAGAACCAGCCCCATCCGAGCGATCCCGCGAAGCGGCAGATCGCCGCCCGTCCCGCGAACCCCGCGCCCGTTGCACCGGCGCCCGCCCCCGATCCCGCCGCGTTGCGCGGCCAGGGGCTCGCGGGCCTCGGCGCGCTGCGCAAGTCGCTGCAAGGCGAAGCCGATCGTCGCGAACGCGAGCGCGTCGAAACGGCCAAGGCCGAGCGCAAGGCGGAAGCCGACGCGAACCTGTTCCGCAACGAGATCGGCGCGATCCGTCCGCTGAACGCGCCGGCGCGCGCGGCGGCCGGGCGCACACCGCCCGACCCGGTGCCGAAGCAGACGCAGCGCGACGAGGAAGCCGTGCTGAACGCGACGTTGTCCGACGAATTCGATCCCGAGACATTGCTCGACAGCGACGACTCGCTGTACTACCACCGCCCCGGCATCAGCCGCGACGTCGTGCGCAAGCTGCGCAGCGGCGCGTGGATCGTGCAGGCGCAGATCGACCTGCACGGGATGCGGCGCGACGAGGCGCGCGACGCGCTCGCCGAGTTCATCCGCGAAGCCGGTAAAAAGGGGCTGCGCTGCCTGCGCGTGATCCACGGCAAGGGGCTCGGCTCGATCGGCAAGGAACCCGTGCTGAAAGGCAAGGTACGCGCGTGGCTCGTGCAGAAGGAAGAAGTGATCGCGTTCTGCGAGGCGCGCGGCAATGACGGCGGCGCGGGCGCGGTGCTGGTGCTGCTGCAGCCGTTCGCGACACCCGGCGACCGGGGGCCGCGTGCCGCATCCTAGGCTGACGCTCGCGATCGCGGTACTGGAGGCGATCGCCACGCTGGCCTTTGCGATCTCGGGCTTCATCGAGGCGCGCAAGAACCGCCTCGACTCGGTCGGCACGTTCGTCGTCGCGCTCGCCACCGCGTTCGGCGGCGGCACGCTGCGCGACATCCTGCTCGAGCGCCGGCCGTTCTACTGGGTCGTGCACGACGACTACGTGATCGCGATCTTCGTGCTCGCGCTGTTCGCGCCGTTCGTGCTGCGGATGTTGTCTCGGCTGTCGGCCGAGCGATTGCTGCTCGTCGCCGATGCGATCGGGCTCGGGATCTTCAGCATCTCGGGCACGGCGATCGCGCTCGATGCCGAGATGCCGCGCTTCATCGCGGTGATGATGGGCGTGATCACGGGCGTAGTCGGCGGGATCATCCGCGACGTGCTGTGCAACGACATCCCGCTGATCCTGCGCGATTCGCGGCCGTATGCGACCTGCGCGTTCGTCGGCTGCTGGTTCTACCTGCTGCTCGTGTGGCTGCAGTTCGACTCGGTGTACAGCGTGCTGCTCGCGACCGGCTTCATCCTCGTCGCGCGGCTCGCGACGTTCAAGTTCGACGTAAGGCTGCCGCACTGAGCGCCGCTGCGGCATCAACCGCCGCGCCAGAACAAAAGGGCCGTCCGAAGACGGCCCTTTTTTCTTCGTTCAGCGCTCGCGCGACGTTACGCGATCCGCTCTTCCGACGCCGGATCGAACAGCACCGCCTTCGACACGTCGAACAGCAGCGACAGCGTCTGGTCGGGCTGCGGGTTCGCGGCCGGATGCACGCGGCTCACGATGCGCTTGCCGTTCACCTGCGCGAACACGTGCGTATCCGGCCCGGTCGGCTCGGTCACGTCGACGCGCACATCGAACGGTTGCAGATGCGACGCGTCGCCGTTGTGCGCGTGGCGCACGTCGGTGATGCGCTCCGGACGCAGGCCGAGGATCACCTCGCGGCCGACGTGCGACTTCAGCTTCGCCGCATCGAACGGCAGGTTCAGCGCGCCGCGCTTGACGCCCGTGTCGACTTCAAGCGCGATCCCGCTGCCCTGCTCGACCAGCTTGCCGTTGATGAAGTTCATCGGCGGCGCGCCGATGAAGCCCGCGACGAACAGGTTCGACGGCGAATCGTAGATCTCCTGCGGCGCGCCGAACTGCTGGACCACGCCGTCCTTCATCACCGCGATCCGGTCGCCGAGCGTCATCGCCTCGATCTGGTCGTGCGTCACGTAGACGATCGTCGTGCCGAGGCGCTGGTGCAGCAGCTTGATTTCCGCGCGCATCTCGATGCGCAGCTTCGCGTCGAGGTTCGACAGCGGCTCGTCGAACAGGAACAGCGACGGATCGCGCGCGAGCGCCCGGCCCATCGCGACGCGCTGGCGCTGGCCGCCCGACAGCTGGCCCGGCTTGCGGTCGAGCAGGTGCTGGATCTGCAGCATCTGCGACACGCGGTCGACGATCTGCTGCTGTTCGCTCTTCGGCACCTTGCGGATGTTCAGGCCGAACGAGATGTTCTCGCGCACCGTCATCGACGGATACAGCGCGTACGACTGGAACACCATCGCGATGTCGCGATCCTTCGGCGACAGGTCGTTGACGACCTTGCCGTCGATGCAGATCTCGCCGCTCGTCACGGTCTCGAGCCCGGCGATCATGTTGAGCAGCGTCGACTTCCCGCAGCCCGACCCGCCGACCAGGATCAGGAACTGTCCGTCCTCGATCTCGATGTCGACACCCTTCAGGACCGGCACCCCGTTCGGGTAGGTCTTGTACACGTCACGGATGGAAAGGCTTGCCATGCTGTGAATCCTCTGTCTCGTCTCGCGCGGCGCACTCCGGCGCCGCGTCGGGTTCGTTTCGATGCGCCGCGCGCGAAGCGCGGCCGGTTCGTCGTATCGGTTGAAGCAGCGCTTACCCCTTCACCGCGCCCGCCGTCAGCCCGCGCACGAAGTAGCGGCCGGCGACGATGTAGACGAGCAGCGTCGGCAGCGCGGCGATGATCGCGCCGGCCATGTCGACGTTGTATTCCTTCACGCCCGTCGACGTGTTGACGAGGTTGTTCAGCGCAACCGTGATCGGCATCGAATCGACGCCGGAGAACACGATCCCGAACAGGAAGTCGTTCCAGATCTGCGTGAATTGCCAGATCAGGCACACCATGAAGATCGGCAGCGACACCGGCAGCAGGATCTTCGTGAAGATCGTGAAGAAGCCCGCGCCGTCGATGCGCGCGGCCTTCACGAGCTCGGCCGGCACGCTCACGTAGAAGTTGCGGAAGAACATCGTCGTGAACGCGATCCCGTACACGACGTGCACGAACACGAGGCCCGGAATCGTGTTGGCGAGGCCGAGCATCCCCTGCAGGCGCGCCATCGGCAGCAGGATCACCTGGAACGGGATGAAGCAGCCGACCAGCATCATCGTGAACAGCGCGTCGGCGCCGCGAAAGCGCCAGTGCGTGAGCACGTAGCCGTTGAACGCGCCGATCAGCGACGAGATCAGCACGGCCGGGATCACCATCTGCAGCGAGTTCAGGAAGAACGGCTTCATGCCGTCGCAGCGCACGCCGGTGCACGCCCCGCTCCATGCCTTCACCCACGGGTCGACGGTCCACGTGGTGGGCGGCGTCAGCAGGTTGCCGGTACGCAGCTGGTCGAGATCCTTGAACGACGTCGACAGCATCACGTAGATCGGGAACAGGAAATACAGCGCGAACAGGATCAGTGCCGCATAGATCACTGCCCGGCTGATCGTCATCTTAGGCTGCATTGCGGGTGCTCCTCGATTCCATATACATCAGCGGCACCAGCACCGCGACCACGGTCGCGAGCATCATCACCGAGGACGCCGCGCCGAGCCCGAGCTGGCCGCGGTTGAACGAAAACGTGTACATGAACATGGCCGGCAGCGACGACGAGGTGCCCGGGCCGCCTGCCGTCAGCGCGACGACGAGGTCGAAGGTCTTGATCGTGATGTGGCAGAGGATCAGCAGCACCGAGAAGAACACCGGGCGCATGCTCGGGATCACGATCTTGCGGTAGATGGTCGGCAGCGTCGCGCCGTCCACCTGCGCGGCCTTGAAGATCTCCGCGTCGACACCGCGCAGCCCCGCGAGGAACAGCGCCATCACGAAGCCGGTCGATTGCCACACGGCCGCGATCACCACGCAGAAGATCGCCTTGTCCGGATCGTCGAGCCAGCCGAACGAAAAGCTCGTCCAGCCCCAGTCGTGCATCACCTTCTCGAGGCCGAGACCCGGGTTCAGGATCCACTGCCAGGCGGTACCGGTGACGATGAACGACAGCGCCATCGGGTACAGGAAGATCGCGCGCAGCGCGCCTTCGTTGCGGATCCGCTGGTCGAGCAGGATCGCGAGGAACAGGCCGAGCCCGACGCAGATCGCGATGAACGGAATCCCGAACCAGCCGAGGTTCGCGGCGGAGGTCCACCACACGTCGTTCTGGAACAGGTCCGTGTAACGGCCGAAGCCGTCGAATTCGTAGTTGGGCAACAGCCGCGAGCGGGTCAGCGACAGATAGCCGGTAATCAGGATGAAGCCGTAGATGAACACCACGGCGATCGCGACGCTCGGCGCAAGCACGAGCTTCGGGATCCAGCGATCGGCGAAGGCCGACATCGGCGACGTACGCCGTGCGGCGGCAGCGCCGGATCCGTTTCCGCTAAGAGGGGCAGCCACTTGATTCGACTCCTGGAACGAGGGCGACGCAGGCCGGGCCGGCGCCGGGTACGACACGGGCTCGCGGGCGGGCCCGTTTGCTGCACATGCAAAAACGCCCGGCCGATGAAGTGTTTCCGGCCGGGCGCCTGGCGCGCGTTACTTGACCTTCGCGGCCTTCGCGAGCGCGGCGACCGCGCTCTTCGAATCCTGCTGCGAGTTCATGAACTTCGTCACGACGTCCGTGATCGCGCCGGCGGTCGCGTCGCTTTGCGCCATGCCGTGCGCGAGCGACGGCACGAAGCCGCCCGACTTGATCGCGGTCTGCTCGTCGGCATACGACTTCTTCGCGCAATCGTCGAACTTGTCCATCTTCACGCCGAGACGCACCGGCACCGAGCCCTTCAGCAGGCTGAACTGCTCCTGGAAGTCCGGCGTCATGATCGTCTTCGCGAGCGCGAGCTGGCCCGGCGTCGCGTTCTTCTCGCCCTTCTGCTGGAAGAACACGAACGAGTCGACGTTGAACGTGTACGAATTCGCGGTGCCCGGCACCGGCGCGCAGACGTAGTCCTTGCCCGCCTTCTTGCCGGCGTTCTCGAACTCGCCCTTCGCCCAGTCGCCCATGAACTGCATGCCGGCCTTGCCGTTGATGACCATCGCGGTCGCGAGGTTCCAGTCGCGGCCGTTACGGCCGGTATCGAAGTAGCCCTGGATCTTGCGCACCGTGTCGAACACGGACAGCATCTGCGGCGAGGTCAGCGTCGCCTGGTCGAGGTCGACCAGCGCCTTCTTGTAGAACGCCGGGCCCTGCGACAGCACGACGTCTTCCCACAGCGTCAGGTCCTGCCACGGCTGGCCGCCCATCGCGACCGGCTGGATGCCCGCGGCCTTCAGCTTGTCGGCCACCGCGAAGAATTCAGGCCAGGTGGTCGGCACCTTCGCGCCGACCTTGTCGAGCGCGGCCTTGTTGATGTACAGCCAGTTCACGCGGTGCACCGAGAACGGCGCCGCGACGGTGTGGCCCTTGTACTTGATGATCTTGTCGATTTCCGGCGGCAGGTTCTGCTTCCAGTCGCCGGCAGCGGAATCGATGTTGACGAGCACGCCCTGGTCGGCCCAGTCCTGGATCAGCGGGCCCTTGATCTGCGCGGCCGACGGTGAGTCGCCGCTGATCACCTTGGTCTTCAGCGCGGTCATGGCCGCGGCGCCGGCGCCGCCCGCGACCGCGAAGTCCTTCCACACGTAGCCCTGCTTCTGCACGTCGTCCTTCAGCACGCCGACGGCCTTCGACTCGCCACCCGAGGTCCACCAGTGCAGCACCGTCACATTCTCGGCTGCCTGCGCCGCCACGGCACCAGCCATCAGACCTGCGGCGCAGAGCGCACCCATGATCGAGCGAACTTTCATTACTTATCTCCTCCAGACTGAATCAACTCGTGAGGTTCCCTGACGGGGAACCGGCTTCTTGATAACGACGGGGAAATCGAGCCGCGGGACGCATGCAGCGTACGGGGCCGATGACCGGCCGGGCTCTTACAGAAAGCGTGAATCGAGATTCAACGGCGTGTCTCCTCTTTGTGTTTCTGGCCCGCCGCAATGATGCGGCGCGAGCCCGGGGCCGACGTCGCGCTGACGATGCGCGCCGTCAATGTCCGATAACATTCGGCACAAGGCGTTCCCGAAGGCGAAGCTCGCGCAGTTCATCGACCGCACTTCTTTTTTTCTTCACCCAGGTGCTACCCCTTGCGGCGGATTGTAGTTAAACTACAATTCAGTGTCAAAAATATTTTTATCGCACTACGGATCGCTTCCAGGCACCCCCCAACACGGCGGAGACACATGCATACCGATTCCAGCTTTACCTTCGTACTTTTCGGCGGCACCGGCGATTTGTCGATGCGCAAGATCCTGCCCGCGCTGTTCGAAGCGCACCGCGCGAACATGCTGGCGGAGAGCGGCCGGATCGTTGCCGTGGCGCGTCATGAATCGGATCGGGCGTCCTATCTCGAATGGGTCGACACGCACGTGAAACCGCACGCGGCCAAGGCCGCCGGCAAGGCGTTCGACGAAGCTGCGTGGAAGTCCTTCCTCGATCGCATCGAGTACGTGCACCTCGATCTCGGCCGCGCGGAAGACTACGGCGTGCTGCGCGACGCGGTGGCATCGCTGCCCGGTATCCGCGTGTTCTATCTGGCGACGGGCCCGTCGCTGTTCGTGCCGATCTGCAAGGCACTCGCGTCGGTCGGCCTGAGCGAAGGCTCGCGCATCGTGCTCGAAAAGCCGCTCGGCTACGACCTGAAGTCGTCGAATGCGATCAACGACGCGGTCGGCGAGATCTTCGCGGAAGGCCAGATCTACCGGATCGACCACTACCTCGGCAAGGAACCCGTGCAGAACCTGCTCGCGCTGCGCTTCGGCAATGCGCTGTTCGAGCCGCTGTGGCGCCGAGAATGGGTCGAGAGCATCCAGATCACGATCGCCGAGGAGCTCGGCGTCGAGGCACGCGGCGATTTCTATGACAATACGGGCGCGCTGCGCGACATGGTGCAGAACCACCTGCTGCAGTTGCTGTCGATCGTCGCGATGGAGCCGCCGCATTCGATGGATTCGGATTCGGTGCGCGACGAGAAGCTGCGCGTGCTGCGCGCGCTGAAGCCGGTCGATCCGCGCGACATCGGCAAGGTGGCCGTGCGCGGCCAGTATCATGCGGGCGTGATCAAGGGCGTGCAGGTGCCGGCCTACGCGACCGAGCCGGGCGTGAAGCCCGACAGCCAGACCGAAACCTTCGTCGCGCTGAAGGTCGAGATCGAGAACTGGCGCTGGGCCGGCGTGCCGTTCTTCCTGCGCACCGGCAAGCGGCTTGCCGATCGCGTCGCGGAGATCGTCGTCAATTTCCGCCCGGTGCCGCATTCGGCGCTCGGCCCGACCGCGCTGCGCCCCGGCGCGAACCGCCTCGTGATCCGGTTGCAGCCGAACGAGACGATCCGCCTGTACTGCCTCGCGAAGCAACCGGGCGAAGGGATGAACCTCGCGAGCGTGCACCTCGACCTCGCGTTCGACCAGTTCTTCAAGGAAGGGCAGATGGAGGCGTACCAGCGCCTGCTGCTCGACGTGATCAACGGCCGTCTCGCCCTCTTCGTGCGCCGCGACGAACAGGAAGCCGCATGGCGCTGGGTCGAGCCTATCCTGAACGAATGGGCGCGCACGCTGAAGCCGCCGAAGCCGTATGCGGCGGGCACGTGGGGGCCGGCCGCGGCGAGCGCGATGCTCGCGCAGCACGACACCTGCTGGCTCGAAGAAGAGAACTGATGCAAGCCGTTGCCGCGCACGTCACCGTATGCGGCAACGTGCCCCACGATTCGTACGATTTGAACAGACAAAGCAGTCCGGAGGAGATGTGATCGAGATTCACGCTTTCGACACCCAGGAAGCGCAAAGCGAAGCGCTCGCGCGCGCCGTCGGCGATGCGCTGCGCGCTGCGCTCGCCGGCCCCGCGCGCCCGACGCTCGCGGTGTCCGGCGGCACGAGCCCGCGCCCGTTCCTGCAAACTCTGTCGCACGCGGCGCTCGACTGGGCCGGCGTCGACGTGACGCTGGTCGACGACCGCTGGGTGCCGGAGGACGATGCAGCCAGCAACGCGCACCTCGTGCGCGACACGCTGCTGCAGCATGCAGCCGCCCCTGCCCGCTTCCTGCCGCTCGTCGACACGCGCGCCGCGCTCGACGCGCACGTCGCCGCGCTGAACGCGAATGCCGACTACCGCGTACCGACCGTCGCGGTGCTCGGCATGGGCGAGGACGGCCATACCGCGTCGATCTTCGCCGATGCGCCCGAATGGGATCACGCGATCACGACGCCCGAGCGTTTCGTCGCCGTGCATCCCGGCGCCGCGCCGCATGCGCGCGTGAGCTTCTCGCTCGATGCGCTCAAGCGCGTCGACCGGCTGTTCCTGCTGATCGCGGGCGAACGCAAGCGCGCGGTGCTCGACGCCGCGGCCGCATCGCTGCAGAAGAACGCGATTTCCCAACTGGCCAACGACAAGGGGACCCAGCTCGATGTCTACTGGTGCGCAAAGTAAGGCGGTCGTCGCGGGTCAGCATGCCGACGGCCCGCGCCTGCTCGCGGACGTCGGCGGCACCAACGCGCGCTTCGCGCTGGAAACCGGCCCGGGCGAGATCACGCAGATTCGCGTCTATCCCGGCGCCGACTATCCGACGATCACCGACGCGATCCGCAAGTATCTGAAGGATGTGAAGATCAGCCGCGTGAATCACGCGGCGATCGCAATCGCGAACCCGGTCGACGGCGACCAGGTCACGATGACCAACCACGACTGGAGCTTCTCGATCGAGGCGACGCGCCGCGCGCTCGGCTTCGACACGCTGCTCGTCGTCAACGACTTCACCGCGCTCGCGATGGCGCTGCCCGGGCTGACCGATGCGCAACGCGTGCAGGTCGGCGGCGGCGCGCGCCGCCAGAACAGCGTGATCGGGCTGCTCGGG
The DNA here is from genome assembly GCF_011753045.1 of Burkholderia sp. Ap-955. NCBI lineage: Bacteria > Pseudomonadati > Pseudomonadota > Betaproteobacteria > Burkholderiales > Burkholderiaceae > Burkholderia > Burkholderia sp. Ap-955. Next base: position 16,423 of record NZ_VWWH01000040.1, on the reverse strand, counting down.
CCCGGCACGGGGCTCGGCGTGTCGGGGCTGATTCCGGCCGACGACCGCTGGATCGCACTCGGCAGCGAAGGCGGTCACGCATCGTTCGCGCCGCAGGACGAGCGCGAGGATCTGGTGCTGCAGTACGCGCGCAAGAAGTTTCCGCACGTGTCGTTCGAACGCGTGTGCGCGGGCCCCGGCATGGAGATCATCTATCGCGCGCTCGCCGCGCGCGACAAGAAGCGCGTGGCCGCGACCGTCGACACGGTCGAGATCGTCGAGCGCGCCCATGCGGGAGACGCACTCGCGCTCGAGACGGTCGAATGCTTCTGCGGAATTCTCGGCGCGTTCGCGGGCAGCGTCGCGCTGACGCTCGGCGCGCTCGGCGGCGTGTACATCGGCGGCGGTGTCGCGCTGAAGCTCGGTGAACTGTTCACGCGCTCGTCGTTCCGCGCGCGCTTCGAGGCGAAGGGCCGCTTCACGCACTACCTCGAGAACATCCCGACCTACCTGATCACCGCCGAATACCCGGCGTTCCTCGGCGTATCGGCGATCCTCGCGGAGCAGCTGTCGAACCGCTCGGGTGGTGCATCGTCGGCCGTGTTCGAGCGGATCCGCCAGATGCGTGACGCACTGACGCCGGCCGAGCGCCGCGTCGCCGATCTCGCATTGAACCATCCGCGCTCGATCATCAACGATCCGATCGTCGACATCGCGCGCAAGGCCGACGTGAGCCAGCCGACGGTGATCCGCTTCTGCCGCTCGCTCGGCTGCCAGGGGCTGTCCGACTTCAAGCTGAAGCTCGCCACCGGCCTCACCGGTACGATCCCGATGAGCCACAGCCAGGTGCATCTCGGCGACACGGCCACCGACTTCGGCGCGAAGGTGCTCGACAACACGGTGTCCGCGATCCTGCAGTTGCGCGAGCACCTGAATTTCGAGCACGTCGAGAACGCGATCGAGATCCTGAACGGCGCGCGGCGCATCGAGTTCTACGGGCTCGGCAACTCGAACATCGTCGCGCAGGACGCGCATTACAAGTTCTTCCGCTTCGGGATCCCGACGATCGCGTACGGCGACCTGTACATGCAGGCCGCGTCGGCCGCGCTGCTCGGCAAGGGCGACGTGATCGTCGCGGTATCGAAGTCGGGGCGCGCGCCCGAGCTGCTGCGCGTGCTCGACGTCGCAATGCAGGCCGGCGCGAAGGTGATCGCGATCACGTCGAGCAACACGCCGCTCGCGAAGCGCGCGACCGTCGCGCTCGAAACCGACCACATCGAGATGCGCGAGTCGCAACTGTCGATGATCTCGCGGATCCTGCATCTGCTGATGATCGACATCCTCGCGGTCGGCGTCGCGATCCGCCGTGCGTCGACGAACGGCGAACTGCCCGAGGCCGTCGCCCAGGCGAGGGCACGCGCGAGCGACGACGAAACGGCCGACGTGCTCGACTGGCTGAGCCACGGTGCGTCGCCGGCGGCGAAGGACGTCGCGCGGGACTGACGCGGCGCGGCGGCAGCCGCTTCCCGCGTTCGAAACAAAAACGCCACCGGCACAGCGCGCGCGGTGGCGTTTTTCATGCTGCCGTCAGGCCGTGGTTCAGGCGCCCGCCTTGACGGGCCGCCCGTGCCAGCGCAGCACGAGGCAGCGGCCGGCGAAACACAGCACGCCCGACACGCCGATCGTCACGCCCATCGCGAACGGCGTGCCGTCCGCGAGTGCACCGATCGCGACGCTCGCGAGCGCTCCGAGCGCCAGCTGCATCGCGCCGAACACGGCCGCCGACGCGCCCGCGTTGTGCGGATAGCGATGCATGAGGTCAGTCGTGCAGTTCGCGGACAGGATCCCGACCACGCCGACGACGAAGAACAGGCACACGACGATCGACCACAGCCCGCCCCACCCCGTCAGCGCGACGAGCGCGACCGCGAGCGACGCGATGCAGCTCACGAGCGACGCGGCCGCGATGATGCGCAGCGAGCCGAGGCGGCCGACGAGCCGCGTATTCGCGAAGTTGCCGATCATGATGCCGACGACGTTCAGGCCGAACAGCAGCCCGTAGTGCTGCGGCGACACGTGGAAATACTCGATGTACACGAACGGCGTGGCGGTGATGTACGAGAACATCGACGCGAACGCCATCCCGCCGCACAGCATGTGCCCCCAGGCGACGGGATCGGACAGGATGCGCCCGTAAGACGCGAACGAAGCGAGCACGGCCGCGCTCTTGCGCCGCTCCTTCGGCCAGGTTTCGGGCACGCGCAGGTACGCGGTCGCCGCGCATACCGCGCCGAATACGGCCAGCACGACGAACACGCCGCGCCAACCGGAGAAGCGCAGGATCTGCCCGCCGATCAGCGGCGCGAGCAACGGCCCGACCGCGGTGACGATCGCCACCATCGACAGCACCTTCGCCGCGTCGGTCGGCTCGTGCGCGTCGCGCGCGATCGCACGCGACAGCACCGACGCCGCGCCGGCGCCGAGCGCCTGCAGGAAGCGCACGAGGATCAGCATGTCGATCGACGTCGACACGAAGCAGCCGATGCTCGCGAGCGTGAACAGCGCGATGCCGCCGAGCAGCACGGGGCGTCGGCCCCACGTGTCGGACAGCGGGCCGTACAGCAGCATGCCGACCGAGAAGCCGGCCATGAAGCTCGTCAGCGTGCGCTGCGCGGCGCCGGGGCTGACGGAGAAGCCGGCGGCAATCGACGGCAGGCTCGGCAGGTACATGTCGGTAGCGATCGGCCCGCAGGCGGCGAGCGCGCCGAGCAACAGGATCAGCCGGGCATCGGGCCGGCGTCGGATGACGTGAGACATGGGTATCCGGAATGGAGCCCGCGCGCATCGGGGCGCGCGTGGCGGTGAAGACGGGAGGCCGCGCCGCGAACGGTGCGCCCAGGCCCATGATTGTACGCGCAACTTTTTTACGTGCTGGCGGTGTAAGTGTGCAGCGGGCCGAAAAGTACCGCCGTGGCGCCCGCCACACGGGATCGCACGCGGGAATTCGATTAAGCTTGCAGCGCCTCACCTCTCTTGTCTGACCAATTCGACGCCCGACCGAACCGATGACCGCTTTCCTGTTGATCTGGAGCCCCAAGAAATGGCCGTGGCCCGAACTGCCCGACGTCGCCGCGCGCGTGAAGGCCGGCGAGGCCGTGCATGACGTGTGGGGCTGCGGCTTCGCGCGCGGCATCCTGCCGGGCGACCGCGTGTTCCTGCATCGCGTCGCGAAAGAGCCCAAGGGCGTGTTCGGCTCCGGCTACGTGACGCGCGCGCCGTACGAGGTGCCCGATCCGTCGACGAAGCGCGGCTACCGGCTGTGCATCGACTTCGTGTACGACTGGCTGGTCGACGCGCACCAGGACGTCGTGATCGCGCGCGACGCGCTGCGCGTCCATCCGTACTCGGTGCAGACCTGGGATGCGCAGAGCTCCGGCACGGTGATCAAGCCGATGGTCGAAGGCCCGCTCGAGAAGCGCTGGGCCGAGCTGACCGGCAAGCGCAAGCCGCCCCCGTTGCCGAACCGATAACGGGGCGGAATCACCTCCTCTTGCTTCCCGGCCCGCGCGATCCCTCGCGCGCCGATACGCCGCAGACCGCGCCGCGGGCTCGCCGCGCGCGTCTCCGGTACAATCGGACGATCGTTCCGCCCAGGCGCCGCGGCCCGTGCACAGGCCCCCGCGCCCTTCTCTCGCAGGTTTCGCTCATGTCCAACAATCAGATCCTCTTCGAACGCGCCCAGAAGACCATTCCCGGCGGCGTCAACTCGCCGGTGCGCGCATTCCGTTCGGTCGGCGGCACGCCGCGCTTCGTCGCACGCGCGCAGGGCCCGTATTTCTGGGATGCCGACGGCAAGCAGTACATCGACTACATCGGCTCGTGGGGCCCGATGATCGTCGGCCACGTCCATCCGGACGTGCTGTCGGCCGTGCAGAACGTGCTCGCCGACGGCTTCTCGTTCGGCGCGCCGACCGAAGCCGAGATCGAGATCGCCGAGGAAATCTGCAAGCTCGTGCCGTCGATCGAGCAGGTGCGGATGGTGTCGAGCGGCACCGAGGCCACGATGAGCGCGCTGCGTCTCGCGCGCGGTTTCACGGGCCGCAGCCGCATCGTCAAGTTCGAGGGCTGCTACCACGGCCACGCGGACAGCCTGCTCGTGAAGGCCGGCTCGGGCCTGCTGACGTTCGGCAACCCGACGTCGGCCGGCGTGCCCGCCGACATCGCGAAGCACACGACCGTCCTCGAATACAACAACGTCGCCGCGCTCGAAGAAGCGTTCGGCGCGTTCGGCGACGAGATCGCCGCCGTGATCGTCGAACCGGTCGCGGGCAACATGAACCTCGTGCGCGGCACGCCCGAATTCCTGAACGCGCTGCGCGCACTGTGCACGAAGCACGGCGCGGTGCTGATCTTCGACGAAGTGATGTGCGGGTTCCGCGTCGCGCTCGGCGGCGCGCAGGCTTACTACGGAATCACGGCCGACCTCACCTGCCTCGGCAAGGTGATCGGCGGCGGGATGCCGGCTGCCGCGTTCGGCGGCCGCCGCGACATCATGGCCCACCTCGCGCCGCTCGGCGGCGTCTACCAGGCCGGCACGCTGTCGGGCAACCCGATCGCGGTCGCCGCGGGCCTGAAGACGCTGCAGCTGATCCAGGCGCCCGGCTTCTACGACGCGCTGACCGCGCAGACGAAGCGGCTCGCCGACGGCCTCGCGGCCGAAGCGCGTGCGGCCGGCGTGCCGTTCGCGGCCGACTCGATCGGCGCGATGTTCGGCCTCTACTTCGCCGAACGCGTGCCGACCAGCTTCGCCGAAGTGACGAAGAGCGACACCGAGCGCTTCAACCGCTTCTTCCACCTGATGCTCGACGAAGGCGTGTACTTCGCGCCGTCCGCGTACGAGGCCGGGTTCGTGTCGAGCACGCACGACGACGCGGTGATCGACGCGACGCTCGCGGCCGCGCGCCGCGCATTCGCGGCACTCGCTGCCTGACCCGGGTCCGCGCGCATGTTCTCGGATATCGATTTCGCCCACATGCAGCGCGCGCTCGCGCTCGCCGCGCGCGGCATGTATACGACGGCACCGAACCCGCGTGTCGGCTGCGTGATCGTCAAGAACGGCGACGTGATCGGCGAAGGCTTCACGCAGCCGGCCGGCCAGGATCACGCCGAAGTGCAGGCGCTGAAGGACGCGCGTGCGCGCGGCTACGACGTCGCCGGTTCGACCGTCTACGTGACGCTCGAGCCGTGCAGCCACTTTGGCCGCACGCCGCCGTGCGCGAACGCGCTGATTGAAGCGCGCGTCGCGAAGGTCGTCGCCGCGATGGAAGACCCAAACCCGCAGGTGTCGGGGCGCGGCCTCGGCATGCTGCGCGACGCGGGCATCGACGTGCGCTGCGGGCTGCTCGCGCACGAAGCCGGCGAACTGAACATCGGCTTCGTGTCGCGAATGACGCGCGGCCGCCCGTGGGTGCGGATGAAGACCGCCGCGTCGCTCGACGGCCGCACCGCGCTGCCGTCCGGCGAAAGCCAGTGGATCACCGGCGAGGCCGCGCGCCTCGACGGGCATGCATGGCGTGCGCGCGCCTGCGCGATCCTCACCGGCATCGGCACCGTGCGTGAAGACAACCCGCAGCTGACCGTGCGCGGCATCGACACGCCGCGCCAGCCGCAACGCATCCTGGTGGACAGCCGCCTCGACCTGCCGCTCGACGCGCGGCTGCTCGAAGGCGCGCCGCTGCTGATCTTCTGCGGCCGGCTCGACGCCGCCGGCGAAGTGCGCGCGAACGTGCTGAAGTCCCGTGGCGCGGAAATCGTGCCGATCGCGAATGCGCAAGGCAAGGTCGACCTGCCCGCGATGCTGGCGGCGCTCGGCGCGCGCGGCGTCAACGAGCTGCACGTCGAGGCCGGCCACAAGCTGAACGGCTCGCTGCTGCGCGAGCAGTGCGTCGACGAATTGCTCGTCTACCTCGCGCCGAGCCTGCTGGGCGCCGATGCGGCCGGCATGTTCGACCTCGCCGCGCCGGCGAACCTCGACGCACGTACGCGGCTGTCGTTCCACGGGTTCGAGCGGGTCGGCGACGATCTGCGGATCCTCGCGCGCTTCGCGCCGCCCGACACCCCTCACTGAACGGGATCGTCACGATGTTTACCGGCATTGTCGCGGCCGTCGGCCGTATCGAATCGATCCGGCCGCTCGGCGCGTCGGCCGACGCGGGCGTGCGCCTCACCGTGCTGGCCGGCGGGCTCGACCTCACGGATGTGGCGCTGGGCGACAGCATCGCGATCCAGGGCGCGTGCATGACGGTGATCGAAAAGACCGATGCGTCGTTCGACGTCGACGTGTCGCGCGAAAGCCTGAACCGCACGGTCGGCCTCGCGTCACCCGGCGACGTGAACCTCGAGAAGGCATTGCGCGCGCACGACCGCCTCGGCGGGCACATCGTGTCGGGTCATGTGGACGGCCTCGGCACGGTGTCGCGCTTCGCGCCGGTCGGCGAGTCGCACGAACTGCGCATCGTCGCGCCGCGCGAACTCGGCCGCTATCTCGCGTACAAGGGATCGATCACGGTCAACGGCGTGAGCCTGACCGTCAACACGGTCGACGATCACGCGGACGGTTGCGAGTTCTCGATCAACCTGATTCCGCATACGGTCGAGGTCACGACGCTGCGGCATGTGAAGGCCGGTGACAAGGTCAATCTCGAAGTCGACATGATCGCGCGATACGTGGAGCGGATGCTCTCGTCGTCGCAAGGCATACATCAGGACTGATCGTCAGGTCCACCGACGGGCGGTTCGGCCCGTCGTGGTCGGGGCGCCGCCATCGCGCCACCTCGTTCGGTCGGCCGCCGCTCGAACCCGCCGCGCGACGCATTTCGCCCGGCGCGTCGGGAGACGCGGATTGCTCCCACCCCATTTCTCTCCTCGCCGCGCGGCGCCGGCCGAAGCAACGACGCCTGCGCTCGACGCTCGCCGGCCCGCCCCGACAGCTGGCCGAATGGCCAACGACGCGCACGGGTCATGCCGCCGCGCTAAGATGCGTCGACAGCGGTTCCGGCGCCGCAACGCACGGGCGGCCGCGTATTGGTCACCCTCTTCCTCAAGGAGTCGTCCCCATGTCCATTTCGATGTATCAGGCCTCGGTGCCTGTCCTGATCCGTGGCCTGACCAATCTTCAGCACATCCTCGGCAAGGCGCAGGCGCATGCGGCCGAGAAGCAGATCGATCCGTCGGTGTTCATCGGCGCCCGCCTGTACCCGGACATGCTGCCGCTCGTCCGCCAGGTCTACATCGCGACCGACACGGCCAAGGGCTGCGCCGCGCGCCTCGCCGATGCCGAGATCCCGAGCTACCCGGACGTCGAGCAGACCTTCGACGAACTGCACGCCCGCATCCAGAAGACGATCGACTACCTGAAAAGCTTCGACGCCGCGCAGATCGACGGCAGCGAGGCGCGCCAGATCGTGCTGAAGATGCGCGTCGGCCCGATCGAGTTCACCGGCCAGTCGTACCTGCTGAACTTCGTGCTGCCCAATTTCTTCTTCCACGTGACGACCGCGTACGACATCCTGCGCCACAGCGGCGTCGAGCTCGGCAAGCTCGACTACCTGGGCGGGCGCGACCAGCACGCCTGAAGCGCGGCCGGGCAGGCCCGCCACCGTCCGCATGCGCGTGCAGCCAATGCGCGGCGGCCCGCCAGGCCTGCCGCACAGGCCGGCCGCAGTGCTTTCCGGAGCACTCGCCGGCCGCGCGCGGCCCATGCCAGCCGAAACGTCGTCCGGCTGGCGTAAAATACGCACTTTCCTCTTTCACGCCCCCTTATGACGCTCGCCTCCACGCTCGACATCATCGCCGAGCTGAAAGCCGGCCGGATGGTGATCCTGGTCGACGAAGAAGACCGCGAAAACGAGGGCGACCTCGTGATCGCCGCCGAATTCGTCACGCCGGAAGCGATCAACTTCATGGCCAAGTACGGCCGCGGCCTGGTTTGTCTGACGTTGACGCAGGAACGCTGCAAGCAGCTGCACCTGCCGCTGATGACCTACCGCAACGGCACGCAGTACGGCACCGCCTTCACGGTCAGCATCGAAGCGGCCGAAGGCGTGACGACCGGCATCTCGGCCGCCGACCGTGCGCACACGATCGCCACGGCGGTCGCGCACGACGTGCGCCCCGAGCACATCGTGCAGCCGGGCCACGTGTTCCCGATCATGGCGCAGCCGGGCGGCGTGCTCGTGCGCGCGGGCCATACCGAGGCCGGTTGCGACTTCACCGCGCTGGCGGGCCTCACGCCGGCCGCGGTGATCTGCGAGATCATCAAGGACGACGGCACGATGGCGCGCCTGCCCGACCTGATCGAGTTCGCGCAGGAACACAACCTGAAGATCGGCACGATCGCCGACCTGATCCAGTACCGCAGCCGCACCGAATCGATCATCGAGCGGATCGCCGAGCGTACGATGCAGACCGCGCACGGCACGTTCCGCGCGGTGCTGTACCGCGACCAGCCGAGCGGCTCGCCGCACATCGCGCTGGTGCGCGGCACGCCGTCGCCGGACGTCGATACGCCGGTGCGCGTGCACGAGCCGCTGTCGGTGCTCGACCTGCTCGAGACGGGCGTGTCGACGCACTCGTGGACGCTCGACGCGGCGATGCGCGAGATCGCGGAGCGCGACCTCGGCGTGATCGTGCTGCTCAACTGCGGCGACACGAAGGAACACCTGATCGACGTCTTCAAGGCGTTCGACGAGGAAGAAAAGGCCGCTGCGCTCAAGCGCCGGCCGGTTGATTTCAAGACGTTCGGCATCGGTGCGCAGATCCTGCGCGATGTCGGCGTCGGCAAGATGCAGGTGCTGTCGAATCCGCGCAAGCTGGGCAGCATGTCCGGCTACGGCCTGGAAGTCACGGGCTTCATTCCGATGCCCGGCGCCGAAGCCAAGTCCTGCCCGGCGCCCCACGCGTAACCCGCCACGGCGCTTTCGCCCTATAACCGTTCATCCACACCACGGACAAGATCATGGAAATCGGACAATACCAACCGAATCTCGAAGGCGACGGCCTGCGTATCGGCATCGTGCAATCGCGCTTCAACGAGCCCGTGTGCAACGGCCTCGCCGACGCGTGCGTCGAGGAACTGGAACGCCTCGGCGTCACCGGCGAAGACGTGCTGCTCGTGTCGGTGCCCGGCGCGCTGGAAATCCCGCTCGCGCTGCAGAAGCTCGCGGAAAGCGGCCAGTTCGACGCGCTGATCGCACTCGGCGCGGTGATCCGCGGCGAGACCTACCACTTCGAACTCGTGTCGAACGAGAGCGGCGCGGGCATCACCCGCATCGGCCTCGACTTCAACCTGCCGATCGCGAACGCGGTCCTGACGACCGAAAACGACGAGCAGGCCGTCGCGCGTATGACCGAAAAGGGTCGTGACGCCGCACGCGTCGCCGTCGAGATGGCCAACCTGACGATGGCCCTCGACCAGCTCGGCGATGACGACGAGGACGAAGAGGAAGACGAAGACGACGAAGAGGAGCGCGCATGAAGAAGAGCGCCCGCCGACAATCGCGCGAGCTGGCGACGCAGGGGCTGTACCAGTGGCTGCTGTCGAACGCGTCCTCCGGTGAGATCGACGCGCAACTGCGCGGCGCGCTCGGTTACGACAAGGCCGACAAGGAGCTGCTCGACGCGATCCTGCACGGCGTGATCCGCGAGCACGCGACGCTCGTCGAAGCGCTGACGCCGTCGCTCGACCGCCCGATCGACCAGCTGTCGCCGGTCGAACGCGCCGTGCTGCTGATCGCCACGTTCGAGCTCACGCACCACGTCGAAACGCCGTACCGCGTGATCATCAACGAAGCTGTCGAACTCGCGAAGACGTTCGGCGGCTCCGACGGCTACAAGTACGTCAACGGCGTGCTCGACAAGCTCGCCGCGAAGCTGCGCCCCGCCGAAACGCAGGCGCGCCGCAACGGCTGAATCCGTTGGTCCGGAACGGGCGCGCATGCGCCCGTTTTTTCTTTGCTCCGCCTCCCTCGCCCTGCCCGCCCAATGAATACCGCCACCGATTCGCTCGTCAGACTCGCCGCACGCGTCGACGCGATCCAGCCCTTCTACGTGATGGAACTGATGAAGGAGGCACAGCGTCTCGAGTCCTCGGGGCGCGATGTTATCCACATGGGCATCGGCGAGCCGGATTTCACTGCGCCGGAGCCGGTCGTCGAAGCGGCCGCGGCCGCGCTGCGCCGCGGCGTCACCCAATATACGAGCGCGCTCGGCATCGCACCGCTGCGCGAGGCGATCGCCGCGCACTACGCACACGCGTACGGCATCACGATCAGTCCGGAACGGATCGTCGTGACGGCAGGCGCGTCGGCCGCGCTGCTGCTCGCATGCCTCGCGCTCGTCGGGCGTGACGACGAGGTGCTGATGCCCGACCCGTCGTATCCGTGCAACCGGCACTTCGTCGCAGCGGCCGAAGGCCGCGCGGTGCTCGTACCGAGCGGCCCGGATGCGCGCTTCCAGCTCACCGAGGATGACGTCCGTACGCGCTGGGGCGATCGCACGCGCGGCGTGCTGCTCGCGTCGCCGTCGAACCCGACCGGCACGTCGCTCGAACCCGACGAACTGAAGCGGATCGTCGAAGCCGTGCGCGCACGCGGCGGCTTCACGATCGTCGACGAGATCTACCAGGGGCTCAGCTACGACGCAGCCCCCGTGTCGGCGCTGTCGTTCGGCGACGACGTCGTCACCGTGAACAGCTTCTCCAAGTATTTCAGCATGACGGGCTGGCGGCTCGGCTGGCTGGTCGTGCCGCCCGCGCTGGTCGGCACGTTCGAGAAGCTGGCGCAGAACCTGTTCATCTGCCCGTCCGCGCTCGCGCAGCACGCGGCGCTCGCGTGCTTCGAGCCGGCTGCGCTCGACATCTACGAAGCGCGCCGGCTCGAATTCAAGCGCCGCCGCGACTTCATCGCACCGGCGCTCGAACGGCTCGGCTTCACGGTGCCCGTGATGCCGGACGGCGCGTTCTATGTGTATGCGCACTGCGGCGGCGTCGCCCACCCGGCAGCCGGCGACAGCGCCGCGCTCACGACGGCGATGCTGCACGACGCAGGCGTCGTGCTGGTGCCCGGCATGGACTTCGGTGTCCATGCGCCGCGTGACTATATCCGTCTGTCCTATGCGACCGCCTACTCGCGGCTCGAGGAAGCGGTCGACCGGCTCGCGACGCTGTTCGGGCAGCACTGACACGCGGCCGGTGCGGCGGCCATTGCGCACACCGCAAAAGCGAAAAAGGCACCCGGATCGGGTGCCTTTTTCATGTCCTGCCGACTGAAGCCGTGCGTCAGTTACGCACCGAGCTCCGAACGATCGCCGTGCGACTGTTTCGCGGTATCGACGCTCGCGTCGTCCTGCGGCGCGGCTTCCTTCGATGCCGTCGACTTCGCCGACGTCTCGAGCGTCGCATGCACGCGCTTCGCACCGCCTGCCGATGCCGTCACGGCGGCGGCCGTGACGATCGGCTTCGCCGGCGCCTGCGGCGCATTGACCGGTACGCTACGACCACGCGCGACGTCACGCAGGCGACTGCGCTCGGCCATCACCTTCGAACCGTAGCCGTTGTCGTCGGGGTTCGTCGAGCCGTTGTACAGGCGCAGGCCGTTTGCGAGCGAGCCGCCACGTGCGATGCAGTCCTTCAGCACGAGCGCGCCGACCTGGAGGTTCGCGAGCGGCTGCAGTGCGGTATCGGTGCCGCCGAAATACTCGAACTTGTCGGAATGGACCTTCGACATGACCTGCATCAGGCCCTTCGCACCGACGCCGCTTTCGGCGTACGGGTTGAAGCCCGATTCGATCGCCATCACGGACAGCAGCAGCAGCGGATCGAGGCCGACGTCACGGCCGGTCTGGAACGCAGCCTTGACGAGCTGGCCGAGCGGCTCCTGGGCAACGCGGTAACGGCGCGACAGGTAGGTCGCGACGAGCGCCTGTTCGCGATTCGATGCGAGCGCACGGTCGTCACGCGCATCGGCCGCCACACGCTGGGTCGGGATCAGCTTCGCCAGCGCGACGGGCGACGGGCCGTTGCGGGCCGGATCGGACGCATCGCCCTGCGCGGCGGCGGCTTCCGGTGCGACGTCGAGGCCGACCGCAAGCGCGTCCGTTTCGGGGCTGTTGTCTTCCTGCTGCGGCTGCACGCCGGCGGGCGCGAAGTTCGGCAGCGGATGGCCGGTCAGCAGACGGGCCGGGCCCGCTTGCACGGCCGCGGATACGACCGGCATCAGCTTCGCGGCGAGCGTGCCGCGGACGGTTGGCAGCAGCCACAGTGCAAGCGCAACTGCGACAGCGAGACAGCCGACAACGCTGAATAGATGGTGACTGACACGCGTCCCGCGACGCAGCATGCTGCGCACGAATTGCGCATGCTGCTCACTAGGACGCCACGATAACCAAGCGTTCATTCAGATCATCTCCCATGAACATGACTCGTGCGGCTCGCTCAGCTCGATGGCGAGACAGGTAACGCGCCGCGGAATCACGACGCCGCACGCTTTGGTTGGGGCGTGCAAGCATCGGGGAAACGGTATAAGTACCGTTCGAGGCCACGGTGTAAGAGGGCCGGCACCTTCGCATATTGGGCGAGGCGGGCATACGCGGTGGCACCCACGCAAAAAACCAGCGTCTGGTGGCGCTGGCTGAGACTACGACTAAGGCCGTCGGATACGCCGTGCAGGATTCGGCGGACGGTGACGCGCTGCGTCAAAGATCGGTGATTGGCGGCTCGAAGCCTTTTACCCTGCAGCCAATGTGAGCGGATTCTAGCAGGGTTTTATAGATCGTCAACACTATAAAACCTTGAAATTATAACAAAAAGTAATTTGCCGGCACTCTTCAGATCGCAAGCCCCGTGCCGTAGGGGGTTTGCGCGCGGTCGACTTTTTTCTCCGCCGGGCGGGCATGCGGCAGCGCGGGTAAAATCGTCGGTCGATTCGGGGTCGCAGCCGGCCGCTGCGCCCACCCATCGCTGCCCGCCTGGCGGGTGGCCCGGACCATCTTCATGAAATACAAAGACTTACGCGATTTCATCCAGCGCCTCGAGGCGCTCGGCGAACTGCGGCGCGTCACGCAGCCCGTGTCGCCCGTGCTCGAAATGACCGAGCTGTGCGACCGCGTGCTGCGCGCCGGCGGCCCTGCGCTGCTGTTCAACGCGCCGACCGGCTACGACTTCCCGGTGCTCGGCAACCTGTTCGGCACGCCGCGCCGCGTCGCGCTCGGGATGGGCGTCGATGCGGGCGACGACGCCGCGCTCGATTCGCTGCGCGATCTCGGGCGCCTGCTGTCCGCGTTGAAGGAACCCGATCCGCCGAAGAGCCTGAAGGACGCCGGCAAGCTGCTGTCGCTCGCGAAGGCCGTGTGGGACATGGCGCCGAAATCGGTGTCGTCGCCGCCGTGCCAGGAGATCGTCTGGGAAGGCGACGACGTCGACCTGAACCGGCTGCCGATCCAGACCTGCTGGCCCGGCGACGCGGGGCCGCTCGTCACGTGGGGCCTGACGGTCACGCGCGGGCCGAACAAGTCGCGGCAGAACCTCGGGATCTACCGTCAGCAGCTGATCGGCCGCAATAAGCTGATCATGCGCTGGCTTGCGCATCGCGGCGGCGCGCTCGACTTCCGTGAATTCGCGCTGCGGAACCCCGGCAAGCCGTACCCGGTCGCGGTCGTGCTCGGTGCCGATCCGGCCACGACGCTCGGCGCGGTGACGCCGGTGCCCGATTCGCTGTCCGAGTACCAGTTCGCCGGCCTGCTGCGCGGCAGCCGCACCGAGCTGGCGAAGTGCCTGACGCCCGGCGTCGACACGCTGCAGGTGCCCGCGCGCGCGGAGATCGTGCTCGAAGGCTTCATTTATCCGCAGGAAGGCTCGCCCGCCCCCGCTCCGGCCGGCGCACCGCCGCGCCCCGCCGGCATTGCATCGGCCAAGTACGAGCACGCGCTCGAAGGCCCGTACGGCGACCACACCGGCTATTACAACGAGCAGGAGTGGTTCCCGGTGTTCACCGTCGAGCGCATCACGATGCGCCGCGACGCGATCTACCACTCGACCTACACGGGCAAGCCGCCTGACGAGCCGGCCGTGCTCGGCGTCGCGCTCAACGAGGTGTTCGTACCGCTGCTGCAGAAGCAGTTCACCGAGATCACCGACTTCTACCTGCCGCCCGAAGGGTGCAGCTACCGGATGGCCATCGTGCAGATGAAGAAGAGCTACGCGGGCCACGCGAAGCGCGTGATGTTCGGCGTGTGGAGCTTCCTGCGGCAGTTCATGTATACGAAGTTCATCGTGGTCGTCGACGAAGACGTGAACATCCGCGACTGGAAGGAAGTGATCTGGGCGATCACGACGCGCGTCGACCCCGTGCGCGACACCGTGATGGTCGACAGCACGCCGATCGACTATCTCGATTTCGCGTCGCCGGTGGCCGGCCTCGGTTCGAAGATGGGCCTCGACGCGACCAACAAGTGGCCCGGCGAGACCAACCGCGAATGGGGTCGCCCGATCGAGATGGATGCGGCCGTGAAGGCGCGCGTCGACCGGCTCTGGCAGGAGATCGGCCTCTGACGCCATGCGGCCGGCGCCTGCCGGCCCGTGGACTGCCATCGCGACCAGAACACCGAAGATGACCTTTCCGCCCGCCTCCATGCTGTCCGACGGCTTCTTTCTGTCGCTGTCGTTGTGTCTCGACATCGGCCTCGTCAATGTCGCGATGCTGTCGCTGACGCTGTCGCACGGCTTCCGGCCGGGCTTCTGGCTCGGCATCGGCTCGTGCGTCGGCGATCTCGTCTATGCGGCGCTCGCGCTTGCGGGGATGGCCGTGCTGCTGCAGTTCGAGCCGGTGCGCTGGATCGTGTGGATCGGCGGCGGCGCCGTGCTGCTGTTCCTCACGTGGAAGATGGCGCGCGAAGCGCTCACGCCGGCCAAGGCAGCCGGCGACGATGCCGAGGACACGCCGCAGCCGCGCGCCAGCGCACGGCGCAGTTTCCTGCGCGGGATGCTGCTCGCGATGTCGTCGCCGAGCGCGATCCTGTGGTTCGCGGCGGTCGGCGGCGCGCTGATCGCGAAGGCCGGCGCGACCACGCCGGCCACCGCGTCGGTGTTCCTGTCGGGCTTTTTCCTCGGCGGCCTCGCGTGGACGCTCTTCATGTGCACGCTCGCGAGCCAGGGGCGCAAGCGCGCGGGCGCCGGGCTGATGCGCGCGTGTCACATCGCGTCGGCGCTGCTGTTTGCGTATTTCTCGTACAGCGTGATCGTCGGCGGCTACCGCGACCTGATCGTGCACGCGGTGTAATCGCAGCCGGCCTGCCCGGGTCGCTCACCGAGGTCGGGCGGCGGCTCCAAAGAAAAAACGGCGCAGCGCCCCTCGCGGGACGTTGCGCCGTTTTGCCACGCGCGGCTACGCCGCGCGGCACGAATCAGCGACGCCAGTAGCCGTGATGGCCCCAGCCGCCACCATAGTAGCCATGGTGCCAGTACGGTCGGCCATAGTAGCCGCCGACGACCACGGCGGGCGGCGGTGCGTAGTAGGCCGGCGCCGGTGCGTAATAGACGGGCGGAGGCGGCGGCGCGTAATACACGGGCGGCGGCGGTGCATAGACGGGATACGCGGGCGCGACCGGGATACCGATGCCGACCCCGATCGACACGTGAGCCTGTGCAGCGCTTGCGGCACCCAGACCCAGCGCGGCGGCGGCGATGAACGGAATGAGCTTTTTCACTTCGATTCTCCTGCTGGAGCGGTATTTTATGCGCCCCTGTCGGCAACGGCGGGCATGCACGTCGCATGGAAGCAATGTAGCGAAAACCCGCCCCTCGCGTACCGTGCATTTGTTGCAAATTGCAATTGCAGGTGGCCGGAGCCGCCGTGCGGCGTGGCTCGGAGCACCGGCGGAAACCCTTGCGGGTCGCGCGATTCCGTCCGACGGGTCGGGTCGCAACATCATGGCCGGTCAGTCTTACCGGATACGGCGCGCGCAGCGGGCACGCAACCGTAATGAACGATTACAAATTTGAGACAAGATGCCGACATTTCAAGCCGGATAGGGGGTGACATGTTTCGGGGTCGGATTCCTCAATCATGAATCGACCGGGGTGCCGGACGGTGATACACGCATCGATATCGCGCCGCCTACCGACAAGCCAAGTCACGTGCTCGCGCGGAAACCGCCCTTTCGCGGCCCCGCGGTCATTCCTGCGATACTGGCGGTTGCTTCGTTTTCGCTTACACCCGCTGCCATGTCCCTCCCCGACACACCCCGCCTCGGCTTCATCGGCGCCGGCCGTCTCGCGCGCTGCGTCGCGCAGCGCTTCGCGCAGGCAGGCTTTCCGGTCGTCGCGATCGCGAGCCGTACGCCCGCGTCGGCCGCGGCGCTCGCCGCGCGCATCGACGGCTGCCACGCGGTC